>JAFWUX010000027.1 GCA_017523995.1 Oscillospiraceae bacterium
ATCCGGCTTTGCACCGGATGCATCCGGCAGACCGGGCAAGCTCTTCCTGAACGGCACCGTACAGAATCACCATCTCGGCGGCGCGATTTTGGATTTGAATACCGGAACATTTGTGAAACTGACAACTGACGAATACGCTCCGTATGATTTTAAAGTGACGGAAGATGCGGTTTATGCAATAGACGATTACTTCTCGGACGAACAAAATCAATATATCGGCGGATTGGTCAGATATGATGATGACGGAAAGGCCGTTCCGGTCAGTACACCGGAATGGGGGATTCCCAATATCCTTGAGGCAAACATTGAAAGCGACGGAACGATCTGGTTCCGCAATCAGCGCGATGAGCCGCTCAAAGGCAATGTGAAGGATCACTCTGTGATGACAGTTTCAGAGGATGAGTTCAGCAGACATCATTCCAATATTCCGGGCACCGCATGTGATGTCTGGCTGGATGATGCGGCACATCAGATGATATTCCGGAATGATGAAGAATCCGGCGAGCAGATTCTGAAGGATTTCAGCGGCGTTCCGGACTTGGATATCGTCTTTCGGGGCACTTATGTCGAAAACGGTGTCATTCATATTGCTGTCAGCGCGCATGAATCCGAGTCGGATAAACTCGTCAGCCTGACCGTCTTTACGATTGACGGGGACAATGTTTCTTCGTATGAGATCACCGCGCCGTGAGCCATGTTTTGCAAAGCGAAACTGCAAGCGTATGATTTACTTTTTCACGATTCACTTCTTCATCAGAGCCGGAGACCCGCTGTGGTCTCCGGCTTTTTTTCAGGCACATGCATCGAAACAGCTTCGGCAAGTCAATATCTGTCCGGAATGATAATTGCTATCCGCGATGCCAAGCACAGGCTGTTCAGAATCAGAAAAAGAAGTCTGAACAGTAACAAAATCCGACAAATCTCAAAAAAACACTTGACAAAGCCGCGAAAATGCAGTATAATAAAAATAACGTAAATACGAAGAAAACGCGACTTAGTTTAAGTTGATTCGCCGCACGGCGGCATAGACGGCGGATGCTCCTCGGCAGACGACATACCGGAAAAGGGCATCAACCTGAATATTCTGCTCGATCTGCGCGGACTGCTGGAAATCTCAGGCTATGAGGTGCAGGTCACGCGCGACACCGACCGTTCCATCCATGATGCGGGCATTGAGGGCATCGCGAACCAGAAAAGCTCCGATATGGATAACCGACTGGAGATTCTCAACGCACCACAGAATGCAGTATGCATCTCGATTCACCAGAATCAGTTTACCGATCCGAAATACAGCGGCGCGCAGATGTTCTACGCCCCGACAAATCCGGAAAGCGAGGCTCTTGCGCAGTCGCTGCAGACGCAGTTCCGTGAGATGCTGCAGCCGCAGAACGAGCGCGAGATCAAATGCTGCGGCAAGGAACTGTTCCTCTGCTGGTTCTGCAAGCATCCAATGGTCATGGCGGAATGCGGATTCCTGTCAAATCCGGAGGAGGCCGCGCGCCTTGCCGATCCGGACTATCAGCATCAGGTCGCGCTGACCCTCTACGCCGGGCTGACCGGCTGGCTTGCAAAACGCAATACGGTATAAAAATATCGCTTCGCGATGGATTTGTAGTAACGGGGCGCTGCCCCATACCCCGCTGGGGATATTATCCCCAGACCCCATGTTTATACGTGAATAAAAGAAAGCCGCTCCCATTCACGCAAATAGGAGCGGCTTCATTCTATCCACACATAAACATGGGATTCTTAAGGGCTAGTAGCCCTTAAGCGGGGTTTGGGGCGGAGCCCCATTATAATCCGTCGGAGACACATCTTTCAATCATCGCGCAGCGATACTTCTATCAGTCTGCGAAGTAGCGGACGCCGCTCTGGAAGATCTGCTGATCCTTCTTGCCGGGGACATTCTTGCAAACCTCGTTGCCGATACGCTCGCTGTGTCCCATCTTGCCGAGGATTCTGCCGTCCGGAGAAGTGATACCCTCGATCGCATCGACGGAGCCGTTCGGGTTGAAGCGGATATCCATTGTCGGGCGGCCGGAGAGATCAACATACTGCGTTGCGATCTGACCGTTATTTGCCATGCGCTGCAGCAGCGAGCCGGAGGCGATGAATCTGCCCTCGCCGTGCGAAATCGGGATGGTGTGCAGCTCACCGACCTCGCAGGCAGCCAGCCACGGCGACTTGTTCGAGGCAATGCGCGTGGTGACCATCATGCTCTGGTGGCGGGCGATCGTGTTGAAGGTCAGTGTCGGGGAATTCTCGCTCATCTCGGTGATCTCGCCGTAAGGAACCAGACCGAGCTTGACCAGTGCCTGGAAGCCGTTGCAGATACCGAGCATCAGACCGTCGCGGTTCTTCAGCAGATTGTGAACTGCCTCAGTGACCTTCGGGTTGCGGAAGAATGCGGTAATGAACTTACCGGAGCCGTCCGGCTCGTCACCGCCGGAGAAGCCGCCCGGAATCATGATCATCTGGGAGTTCTCGATCAGCTTGACCGCCGCCTCGACGGATTCCTCGATTGCGGATGCCGACAGATTGCGGATGACCAGAACCTCCGGCACAGCGCCTGCACGCTCAAATGCACGCGCGGTATCATATTCGCAGTTCGTGCCCGGGAACACGGGGATCAGCACACGCGGCTTTGCGACCTTGACAGCCGGAGCCGGACGGGTGCCTGCCTTATGCGCATAGGGCTCGATCGTTGCAAATGCAGTCTTGATGCGGCACGGGAAGACGGATTCGAGCTTGCCCTCCCACGCCTTCTGCAGCGTATCGAGGCTGATCGTCTGCGTATCGGAGAAGATCTTATACTGCTCTGTGGTACGGCCGATGACCTCCTCGCCTGCCTTTGCCGGACCGTTCAGCTCAATGATGAACGAACCTGCACACGGCTCAAAGAGGATGCGCTCCGGCAGAACCTTGGTGAACTCGAAGCCGATGTGGTTGCCGAATGCCATCTTTGCGAGACCTTCCGCAACACCGCCGTTCTCGACCGACCAGATCGCCTTTGCTCTGCCGTCAGAGATCAGCTGCTCAACATAGTCGAAGACCGCGCGGACGCTCTGCCAGTTCGGCAGACCGCTGCTGGAATATTCCGGTGCAAGGCGGATGACCGTGCTGCCGGTCTCCTTGAATTCGGTGGAGACAACGCGCTTTGTATCCGCGGTGGAAACTGCGAAGGAGACAAGTGTCGGCGGAACGTCGATGTTCTCGAAGGTGCCGGACATGGAGTCCTTGCCGCCGATGGATGCGCAGGAAAGCTCAAGCTGTGCGCGGAATGCGCCGAGCAGTGCGGAGAACGGCTTGCCCCAGCGTCTCGGATTGTTCTGGGTACGCTCGAAGTACTCCTGGAAGGTCAGCCAGCACTGATGCCACGAACCGCCTGCCGCAATGACCTTTGCGACGGATTCGATCACGGCATAGATCGCGCCGTGATAGGGCGAGTGCTCGGAGATCACCGGATTGAAGCCCCAGCCCATGATTGAGCAGGTCGAGGTCTCGCCGGTCAGCACCGGAATCTTTGCAGCCATTGCCTGCGACGGCGTCAGCTGATAGACACCGCCGTAGGGCATCAGGACAGTGCCCGCGCCGATGGTCGAGTCAAACTTCTCGACAAGGCCCTTCTGCGAGCAGATGTTGAGGCTGCTCATCAGTTCGCGCCAGCCGTCCGGCGTATCCTCAAAGCGCTCGTCGCGCTGCGGGGTGCCGTTCGGGGCTGCTGCGATAATATTCGTATGCTTTTCTGCGCCGTTGGAGTTGAGAAACTCGCGGGAAAGATCGACAATCGTTCTGCCGTTCCAGTTCATGCGCAGACGGTTTGTATCGGTTGCCTTTGCAACGACGGTTGCGAGCAGATTCTCCTTTGCAGCCGCAGCCATGAATGCATCCACATCCTCCGGTGCGACAACAACTGCCATACGCTCCTGCGACTCGGAGATTGCAAGCTCCGTGCCGTCCAGACCGTCATATTTCTTCGGGACTGCGTTCAGGTCGATATCGAGACCGTCTGTCAGCTCACCGATTGCGACGGAAACGCCGCCCGCGCCGAAGTCATTGCAGCGCTTGATGAGCTTTGTGACAGCCGGATCGCGGAACAGTCTCTGGAGCTTGCGCTCCTCGGGCGGATTACCCTTCTGCACCTCAGCGCCGCAGTGTGTCAGCGATTCGAGCGTGTGGGATTTCGAGGAACCGGTCGCACCGCCGCAGCCGTCTCTGCCGGTCTTGCCGCCGAGCAGGATGATGACATCGCCGGGGACGGGGCGCTCTCTGCGGATATTCTCAGCAGGAGCCGCACCGACAACCGCACCGATCTCCAGACGCTTTGCGACATAGCCCGGATGATAGACCTCGGAGACATGTCCCGTTGCCAGACCGATCTGGTTGCCGTAGGAGCTGTAGCCGTTTGCCGCACCGACGGTGATCTTTCTCTGCGGCAGCTTGCCGGGGATCGTGTCGGAGACAGGAATCAGCGGATTTGCAGCACCGGTCACACGCATTGCCTGATAGACATAGCTTCTGCCGGAGAGCGGATCGCGGATTGCACCGCCGAGGCAGGTTGCAGCGCCGCCGAACGGCTCGATCTCGGTCGGGTGATTGTGGGTCTCGTTCTTGAACATCAGGATCCAGTCTTCCTGACCCTTGTCGGTATCGACCTTGATCTTGACCGAGCAGGCGTTGATCTCCTCGCTCTCATCGAGTGCAGGAATCTTGCCGTCCGCCTTGAGCTTGCGCATAGCCATTGTCGCCATGTCCATGAGCGTAATCGGCTTGTTTTCTCTGCCGAGCTCCTTGCGGATGCTCAGATAGTCCTCGTAGGCGTCCTTGATATAGGGCGTCTCGATCTTGACCTTGTCGATCGTGGTGAGGAAGGTTGTATGGCGGCAGTGATCGCTCCAGTAGGTGTCGATCATGCGGATTTCGGTGATCGTCGGATCGCGGTGCTCGGTATCGCGGAAGTATTCCTGACAGAAGGTGATATCGTCATAGTCCATTGCGAGGGCATAGGTTTCGAGGAATTTCTCTCTGCCTGCCTCATCCAGCTGACAGAAGCCGTCCAGTGTCTCGACGGTCTCCGGCAGCGCATAGTTCATATCCAGCGTATCGACAGTTTCCAGCGATGCCTCGCGGCTCTCAACCGGGTTGATCAGATACGCCTTGAGCTTCTCGAATTCCGCATCGGTCAGGATGCCGGATACAATATAAATACGTGCATTGCGGACTCTGCAGCGCTCCTTGCCGTTGAGAATCTGGATGCACTGCTCGCAGGAATCCGCGCGCTGGTCAAACTGACCGGGCAGATACTCGACAGCGAACACGCGCTCCTGATTGGAAAGCATCGGCAGCTTCTCATAGACATAATCGACAGCCGGCTCCGAAAAGACGGTCGGGATTGCTTTCTGGAAGTCCTCAGCGTCGATGTGATCGGCATCGTAACGGTTGAGAACACGGATGCCCTGCACATCCAGACGCAGCGCAGTGCGCAGGTCGGAGAGCACGGACTGTGCCTCTACGGCATATTGCGGCTTTTTCTCGGTATAAATACGATAAACAGCCATGAACAAATCAGCCTCCATTGCATATAATATGGTGAGGGAATCGGAGATCGCCGTGCATCAGTCCGCCTTCGGGACCCCGCAGAGACAATCATCCTCATACTTCTCTATTGTAACACAAATCGCGGAATTCTGCAAACCCTTTTCTGCATTTTCCGGAAAAATTTTCACAAGTGTACCATCTGGCGTGTGCCCTTGGTAAAACCGCTGTGCATTTTGCTGTTTCTCGCCCTCAACGAGCACACTGACATCCCGCCCGAGGAACTGCGCCAGATGCTTTCTGCGGATCTCATCGGCGATTTCCGTAAGCTTTGCCGCGCGCCGCACCTTGACATCCTGCGGCACCTGATCGGGGAACTTCGCTGCTCTTGTGCCCTCTCTCGCGGAGTACGGAAAAACATGTACCTTCGTGAATCCGATCTCCTGCACAAAGCGGCAGGTCTCCTCGAATTCGGCGTCCGTCTCGCCGGGGAACCCGACAATGACATCGGTTGTGAGGGCGGCATCAGGGAACAGGCTGTGAATCTCCGCCGCAAGTGCGCGGTACTGTGCAGTGTCATAGCGGCGGTTCATGCGCCGGAGCACAGGATCGGAGCCGCTCTGCAGCGAGAGGTGGAACTGCGGACAGAATTTTTCGCAGGCGGCAAACCGCCGGAGTGTTTCGGCATCCATGCGTTCCGGTTCCAGCGAACCGAGCCGCACGCGGATGATCCCCTCCTGCGCCGCACAAAGCTCAACGGCATCCGCAAGCGTCTGTCCGGTATCCATGCCGAAGAACCCGATATTGATGCCGGTCAGCACGATCTCGCGGAAGCCCGCGGCTGCAAGCGTCCGGATCTCCTGTTCCAGACGTTCCGGCGGCATTGAGCGGCATCTGCCGCGTGCAAAGGGGATGATGCAGTAGCTGCAGAACTGGTTGCAGCCGTCCTGAATTTTCAGAAAGGCGCGCGTGCGCGTGGTATCGGCACAGGGCAGCGTCGAAAAGACATCGCCGCTGCTGTAGGTCGGGATGTTTTTCTGCGGCAGATCACTCTGCGCGGTGATCCATTCGAGCAATGCCTCGCGGTTTTTGGTTCCGGTGACAAAATCCGCCTCCGAGAAGTCATCCTCGGGGAATGCCTGCGGCCAGCATCCGGTGAGGATGCGCTTTGCAGCCGGATTCTTCTTTTTGAGGCTGCGCAGAAGCTGCTTTGTCTTGCGGACGGATTCCGCGGTGACGGCGCAGCTGTTGACAATCAGGATATCGGCGTCAGCGGCAGAACCTGCCTCCTCAAACTGCATGCCGCGCAGGACAGAAGCGAGTCCGGAGCTCTCCGCTTGATTGACCTTGCAGCCGAGTGTCAGAACTTTGAATTTCATAGATTCTCCTTATGCATGTTGCACAATTTCAACAGTACAAGCTTGTGCATCCCCTACAGTATATTTGGAATGCAAAAAAGAAATGCGAAAGTGCCCGCAAAAATCGGTCAGGTGTACAAATTGCGGCAATTTTGCTTGACTTTTTGGCTTTTCTGATGTATATTTTACGTAGGGTGATTCATGACAACCCTCCAAAACGATTCGGTGCGCGGGAGCAAGCGGCAGATAACCAGCCGTGCAACCCCCTCTCGTCACGCTGTGCGCGCGGCATCCCCGTACACCACATGTTTTCTCAAATTCATCTGCCTGATTAACAGGAACAAGTGAGGTAAGAACGATGTACGTAACCACCGTTTATCTTCCCGAGATTGCTGACGTTTCCGAGTTCGTAAACGTCATGAGCCAGTTCCGCTTTGAAGCACAGCTTCATGTCGGCAATTACTCCGTGGATGCAAAATCCATCATGGGTATTTTCACACTGGACCGCGACCAGTCGATTCAGCTGGAGGCATCTGTCACCGATGAGGCACAGATCGCAAAGCTGAACGAAGCAATCGGCAGATTTCTCTATCATCCGGTTCACTGAACCGTTCCTCAAGATTGTTTATTACTTCTCAGGGAGGCCTATGCTGCTCCCAAATCCCCCTTTTTTCATGTTGCTCCCCGATGCATCCGCAAGGGGGGCACCAACCCACTTGCGTGTCGTTCTCTGTGTGCTGCACAGAGAATGATGCGTATTTTTTTGCCCTTTGAAAAAAAGCGGGACTGCATAAATCAGCGATTATAGTATACCACAAAAGCGAATGAAAAGCAAGTACCTCCATTTTATGGCGCGGACAAATCAAGACATTGACGTTTTTAATAATCAAGAAGAATCCGCTTCGCGGATGCTATACCTCTCCGGCGATGCAATGCGAAATTTGCACCCGGACACATTTTTACAAAATTCGGCATATGATATATCACGGGATGCGATTAACCGAATCCGATTCGGGACATACTACGATCAGCATTCACTACATCATAAGAATGCAAAAACCGAAAGGAAGCATCACCATGATTACAGTCAAACGCGGCGAAATCTATTATGCCGATCTCAGCCCCGTTGTCGGCTCCGAGCAGGGCGGCATCCGTCCGGTGCTCATCATCCAGAATGACGTCGGCAACCGCTACAGCCCGACGGTCATCGCAGCCGCCATCACCAGCCGGCGCGACAAAGCCAAACTCCCGACGCATATCGCCCTGAGCGCCGCAGGCTGCGGGCTGACAAAGGACAGCGTCATTCTGCTCGAACAGATCCGCACGATCGACAAGCAGCGCCTGAAGGAGTGCATGGGCGAGATCCCGCGCGAGGTTCTGCGGCAGGTCGATCATGCGCTGGAAATCAGCTTCGGGCTCATCCCCCGTCCGCGGCATTTTCACACCGCCGGAACCACCGCAAAGCTGAGCCAGTAACGTCCGCAATTGCCGGTGCAGAGCATCCGGTCTGCGCCGGCAGCTGCCGCTTCTCCAAAAATCGACATTTTCCCCTTGAATTCCTTGACAACCCCCGAAAAAAAGTGTATAATAATAAACAACTATTACGTAAAGGATAAATTGATATGCGTGAATCTGTTTCCCGTCCGCCGCAGAAAAAGCCGAAGCTCGTCAAAGGTCTGCTGATCGTTTTCACGCTGACGCTCATCAGCTCGTTCGGCATGGCGCTGCTTTCCAATCTGACCGGCGGCTACTCTGTTGTGATGGACAATGAGGACATCGCGCTGATCCAGCTTGATCCGCCGGAATCCGGCGATCCGCTCGCTGTCATGCACACAACAATGGGCGATATGACCTATGTGCTCTATCCCGAGCAGTGCCCCGAGACCGTTGCAAACTTCTGCAAACTCGCAGAGGAGGGGTACTATAATGATACATATGTATTCCACGTTGAGCCGCAGATTTTCTTCTCCGCAGGCGGCAAAAATCCCGAGGGCACGCTCTCGGAGACAGAAGCCGCAAGCTCGCAGGAGCGGATTCCGCAGGAGCTTTCTCCGAAGCTCTGGCCGCTGAGAGGTTCGCTCTGCGCACTGGAGACCAAAACCGAGGGCGGCTTCTGGAAGACGCTGACGAAAACCCGCGACCACTTCACCGGCAGCCGGTTCCTCGTTGTCGATACAGTCGAGATGACCGAGGAGATGAAGGCGGGTCTGCATGTCGAGGATAACGAGGCGCTGAACCGTGTCGGTGAGGCGCTGATCGAAAACGGCGGCATCCCGAACTATGCCCAGCAGCTGACAATCTTCGGACAGCTGCAGGACGGCTTCGAGGTGCTCGATGCAATCACCGATGCAAAGGTCACCGGCGAGGGCGAGAACAAAAAGCCCGCCGAGGAGATCCGCATCACAAGCATTGAGATTACAAAAGCGCCCTAAAAGTTACAATTCTGTAACCGGTACTTTTGTGCATTCTCATAAAGAACAGCTGTTTTTCTGCCGCTGATTTCCTTCATATTGCTGTAAAACCGCTGTCCGCAGGTAACATTTCTTAGAAAAAGATAACAGAATCCTGAAATTTTCCTTTACAAACGGAAAAAAACGTGATATAATATGAGTGTTATGGTCCGGTGGGCTAGTTGCGCCCTGTCGCAGATCACCGGAATCTTACAAGGAGAAAACTGTCTCATGCGAAAACAGGATCTCAGACGCATCTCTGCCGTACTGCTCAGCAGTGCGATGCTGCTCGGAACGGGCTGCAGGCAGAAAACCGTCACGCTTGAAACTTCCGATCCCGCCGGTCAGATCGCGGAGCAATCCGTCAGTGTCGGCGATATCGTCAATTTTACGCCCCCGCAGAAGGGCGAAGAAATCGTCGTGATGACCATTCAGGATTACGGCGATGTCAAGATCCGGCTCTTTCCGGAGGAATCTCCGAAGGGCGTCGAAAACTTCAAAAAGCTGGTCGAAAGCGGCTTCTATGACGAACTGATCTTCCACCGTGTTGTGGACGGCTTCGTCATGCAGGGCGGCGACCCCAGAGGCGACGGCACCGGAGGTGTCGATGCATGGGGCAGCAATACCGGCTTTGCGCAAACCATCTCCGGGCATCTCTGCCATGTGACCGGCGCGGTCGCCTATGCGATCGGGCAGGATAAACTGAACAAGAGTCAGTTCTATATCGTCACGGGTCAGGAATGTACGCCCGATTATCTCCAGCAGCTCCGTGATGCTGCCGGCATTGTCCTCTCTCCCGAGCTGACACAGCTCTATCAGAATGCCGGCGGACAGCCGTTCCTTGACGGCGGCTACGAAGTCTTCGGTCAGGTCTTTGACGGACTGGAGCACTGCCTCGCGATCCAGAAGGTCGCGGTGGACGGCAACTCCAAACCGAAAAAGCCCGTTGTGATCGAGAAGGCAATCGTCACGGAATATGACGGTGCAGCGCCGCACTGGCGCAACGCCGCCGGAGAGGAAATCACTGTTTCCTCGGATTAAACAGCGAAGGATGATGGAGTCATTTTGGATACGATAATGGAAACGGCGGCGAATACAGAAACACACTCGCCTGCTGAAAATAAAAACGATATGTGTCATGAACAAGGAGATCAAGCCGTGAAAACACCAGAGAAATTTGTCATCAGCGGCGGCAGAGTGCTGCACGGCGAGGTGGAGATCAGCGGTGCCAAAAATGCAGTTGTTGCAATTTTGCCCGCAACAATCCTCGCAGACGAACCGTGCATCATTGAAAATGTGCCGGAAATCAGCGATGTCACGATCAGCATCCAGATCCTGCGGGAGCTCGGTGCAAAGGTCGAGTATATCGCACCGCATACCTACCGGATTGATACGCGCAGCATCCTCAACTACTGCGTTCCGTATGAGAGCGCAAGAAGAATGCGTGCTTCTTATTATTTCATGGGCGCGCTGCTCGGCAAGTTCGGGCACTGCCGCGTCTCCAGACCGGGCGGATGTCCGCTCGGCGACCGTCCGATCGACCAGCACATGAAGGCATTTGCCAAGCTCGGCGCGGATTGCAGACAGGATCGCGGCATGATCGACATCACCACGCCGAACGGTCTCAAAGGCAATCAGATTTTCTTTGACTGTGTCACGGTCGGCGCAACGATGAATGCGATCCTCGCAGCAGTCAAGGCGGATGGTCTGACGATCATCGAGAACGCTGCAAAAGAGCCGCATATCGTCGATCTTGCGAGCTTTTTGAATTCCATGGGCGCTGACATCATGGGTGCCGGCACCGATACCATCAAAATCCGCGGCGTCAAGTATCTGCGCGGTACAAGCTACGCTGTGATCCCCGATCAGATCGAGGCAGGCACCTATATGGTCGCCGCAGCCGCAACCGGCGGCGATGTCCTCATCAAGAACGTCATCCCGAAGCATCTGGAATCCATCATCTCTGTCATGGAGAAGATCGGCGTCAAGATCGAGCAGTTTGACGATGCTGTCCGCGTTTCCGTGGACGGTCCGCTTGTCAAGACAAGCATCAAAACGCGCCCGCATCCCGGTTTCCCGACCGATATGCAGCCGCAGATCTCCGCGCTGCTCTGCCTTGCAGAAGGCACCAGCATGATCAAGGAGGGCGTCTCCGAGCAGCGTTTCCAGTATGTCGATGAGCTGCGCAGAATGGGCGCCGATATTCAGGTAGACGGCAAGGTCGCTGTCATTGAGGGAACCGGCAAGCTCACAGGCGCGCCCGTCAAGGCGTGTGACCTGCGTGCAGGTGCAGCCCTGATGATCGCCGGTCTCGCTGCAAGCGGCATTACAACGATTGAAGATATTTTCCATATCGAACGCGGCTACGCAGATATGGAAGGAAAGCTCCGTGCGCTCGGTGCATGCATCGAAAAAAAACCGATCACTCCGGTGACGAAGCAAAATGAGCCGATCATTCAGGAGGTTCAGCCGGAAAAGCCGCATCAGGACGCGGTATAATTGGAAACTCACAGGGCGGACGGTTGTTTCGCCCTGTTTGTATATACAGGAAGGATGTGCATGCACTTGGCGCGGATCTATCCGCTGTTCAGCGGCAGCTCGGGAAATGCCGAGTTTATCGGTACGCCATCGGGCGGGATCCTGATCGACTGCGGCGTCTCGGCAAGGCGCGTAACGCAGGCGCTCGAACGCTGCAATGTCCCCGCGCAGGCGGTACAGGGCATTTTCATCACGCACGATCACAGCGACCATGTCGCCGGACTGCGCGTATTTGCGAAGAAATACGGCATCCCTGTATATGCACAGCCGATCACGCGGCAGTGTCTCTATGACGGGAAATATCTCGAGCCGGAGCAGGAATGCCGGGAACTGACCGGCACCGTCGAATGCGCCGGCATCCGCGTGACGCCCTTTGCCACATCCCACGATACCGCCCAGAGCTGCGGCTACCGGATGGAACTGCCGGACGGCAGAACATGCGCTGTCTGCACCGATCTGGGATATGTCTCGGAGGAGGTCAGCGCCGCGCTTGCGGGCTGCGATCTTGTCCTGCTCGAAGCAAATTATGACAAGGAGATGCTTCGCACAGGTCCCTACCCCGGATATCTCAAAATGCGGATTGCCTCGGAGGTCGGGCACCTCTCAAACGATGACTGCGCAGCCTCCGCGGAAATGCTCCTGCAGAGCGGCACCACGCGCCTGATCCTCGGGCATCTGAGTCAGCACAACAATCTGCCTGCGCTCGCCGAATCGACAGTTGAGCGCGCACTGAGCAGCTTTCACCGCGGCAGCGATTACCTGCTGCAAACTGCGCCGCCGGAAACAGACGGGAGGATGATCGGATTTTGATGCAGATTCATCTGATTACAGTCGGCAAGCTCAAGGAGAAATGGCTCCGCGACGCCTATGCCGAATATGAGAAGCGGCTGCAGCGCTACTGCCGCCTGACCTTGACGGAGCTGCCGGAATCGCGGCTCTCTGAGTCCCCTGCCGATGCGGAAATCGCTGCGGCACTGACGCAGGAGGGCAAGGCGATCCTGCATGCCTGCCGCGGAAAGATCATTGCGCTGTGCATTGAGGGAAAACTGCGCAGCAGCGAGGAATTTGCACAGATGCTCGACAGCGCTGCAGTCTCCGGTGACAGCACCGTGAGCTTTGTGATCGGTTCGAGCTTCGGGCTCTCGGACGAGGTCAAAAAGGCAGCAGATATGCGCTTTTCGATGTCGCCGATGACCTTCACCCACCAGATCGCCCGCGTCCTGCTGATGGAACAGCTTTACCGCGCATTCCAGATCAGCACCGGCGGAAAATATCACAAATAAGGGAGTATCACGCATGATTGGACATGTACTGATCGAGGGGATTGTTGCCTGCTTTATCGTTTTGATGGCATGCGTTGTCGGCATTGCAAACGGTCCCGTCTGGCTGGTGTGCCTCTATGAAAAAGAAGTGCAGCAGCGAGTTGTCGAGCGCGGACTGACCACCGAAGCGTGCATCAGGCGCAGCGTGAGACTGTTCCGGCTGTTCGGCATCCTGCCGCTTTTCCTCTTTGTGATGATTGCTGTCTACGGCATCAACGGCGCGCGCGGATTCGGCGAAGGCTTCCGGCAGATTCTCGTGATTCTGCTGACGGAAGGTCTGTTCGACCGCCTGTTCATCGACTGGTACTGGGTCGGCAAAACAAAGGCGTGGATCATCCCCGGAACAGAGGATCTCATGCCCTATATCTACGGAAAAACACTGATCGCCAAATGGCTGCTGACACTGGTCGGTTATCCGGTCTTTGCAGCGATCCTCGCGGCGGTCATGAACCTGATACTGAAATAACCGGAAGGAGTGTTTTACATGATCTATCCTGAAATTCAGGCGACAGCAAACGCGATTGCCAAGCTCGGCAAGCCGCTCAAGATTTATCTGATCAGCCACAAGACAAATCACGCAACCAATGAGCTGATCAGCTTCAAACTCGCGGTGATCGTTTCGGACGAGACCCGCAGCATCTCGGAGCTCGAATGCTTCCTCTATACGGCGGTGGACTGCGATTATCCCTATGATCTCGTGCTCTACACGCAGAGCGAGTGGGAGACGCTTTCCGAGGATCCGCGGACATTTGCATGGTCAATTCGTGAGACAGGAGGTGTGCTGTATGAGCAGGGGCTTTCGTGACGGAGACAGCAAGCGCTACTTCGACTGGCTCTATTATGCCGCGATTGATCTGCGTGCGGCAAAGCTGCTGCTCGATGATGCGCGCTGCTATAACATTATCTCGTTCCACTGTCAGCAATGCGTGGAAAAGGCGCTGAAGGGCTATCTGCTGTGGCGCAGACACCGTCTCTATGACGGTCACAACCTGCCGTTCCTGTGCAAGCAGGCAATGCAGGATGATCCGAATTTCCGCGACCGCATTGCGCTGTGCAGCGAGATCAACCACTACTACATTGAATCGCGCTACCCTGCCGACTTCCTGCTTTCTCTGGATGAGGAATCCGTGCAGAAGCTGATCGTCGATACCACGGATATGCTGACCTTTGTCAACAGCCTTGTCAAGTTCGATTTCACCAGCTATCACGCGAAAAAAGCAGCAGGATAACGGTGCATCTATGGAACGTGAATTCAAATGGATGATCCCGCAGGACACCCTTGCCGCCCTCGCAGATTTTCTGCATCAGGAACAGACGCGGCTCTCGCATGAGACGCTGCACATGGCGGCAATCTACTATGACACCGCGGATGATCTGGTTTACAAAAACGGCGCGGCGCTGCGCATCCGGCAGGAGAATGACCGCTCGGTCTGCTGCATGAAGCGCACGCTGAAAAAAGAAGGCGCACAGGCGCTGCGCGAGGAGTATGAGGTCGAAGCAGCAACGCTTACCGAGGGACTGAAAAAGCTCCCCGCAGCAGGCGCGCCGCAGGAACTTTGTGATCTGCTCTCGGGGCAGCAGTTCCGTGAGCTCGGCAGAACCGATTTCATCCGCAACTGTTATCTGCTTGAAATCAGCGCAGATGCGTCCTTTACGGCAGAATTTGCCGTGGATGTCGGCGCGCTGGGCGCAAGCGGCGCGATGCAGTCCTTTGAGGAACTGGAGCTGGAGCTCAAATCCGGCGACACCGCTGCATTCATCGCCTACGCTGAAATGCTCGAGCGGAGATTCGCACTGATCCCGCAGAAGCGCTCAAAGCTCGCGCGGGCAATCGCAGCAGCCGCGCAAACATCGTCACAGTAACCGGCTGAATTCAATTCGGAGGACATGCAGATGGGGATTTCTGATTTCCTGCACAGCATCAGAACCGGACTCAAAACGGAAAATGAAAACGGCACCGTCACGCTCATCGGGTACACGAAAAAAGCGGATAACTCCGGAACACTGACCATTCCCGAAGACATTGCCGTCATTGCCAAGAACGCCCTGAGCAGCACCGAACATATCACAAAGATCGTTGTGCCGGAGACTGTCCGGCAGATCGGCGAACACGCATTCGCGTTCAGTCAGGCGTTAGAGGAGATCGTTCTGCCGGAATCACCGGCTGCAATTTCCGAAGCAATCGGGCTGCTGATGGACTGCAAAAAGCTGAAAACCGTACAGCTTCCTGCCGGTATGACTGAAATCCCGTCCTTTTTCCTGAGCCACTGCTATGCGCTGGAGGAAATTGTCATTCCGGAGGGCGTTGAGGAGATCGGCATCGGCGCGTTTGACACCTGCGAAAAGCTGCGGTATGTCCGTCTGCCGGAATCGCTGAAAATCATCGCATGCGGTGCCTTTTCCGGATGCAGCGCGCTGCAAAGCATCAGACTTCCGTCCGGACTGGAAATGATTGAGCCGGATGCATTTGCGGAATGTCCGAACCTGAAGCGTCCGGAAATCCCCGAGGGCTGCGATACCGACGAAGACGCCTTCGGATCATAAGTGCTGAATATTGTATCGCTGCGCGGTGATTCATAATGGGGCTCCGCAGCCAGCGATTCCCGAGTATATATAATCTACCCAAAGGATGTGATCCATTGGATATCACCAAAGCCGTTGACTCCGCGGTCAAAACGCTGATCCTGCTGCTTGCGGGCTTCACGCCGATGCTTCTGGCAGCCTGTATCCTGCTTGTCAGCAGAGATGATTCCTTTGAAACGCTCGCCTACAGCATCGCACTGCTGCTGGGCGGTGCGCTCGCAGCGTGGATCGCGGATAAATTCTATAAAATCCCGCTCAAAGACTTCTGCGGAACGCTGAACTTCCCGATCATGATCTTTGTGATCATGGCGGCGGTGTTCTGGAGCATCTCTGCATGTTTCCTGTTCAACGGTCTCGAAATTGAGGGAAAGTTTCCGCGCTATTACGGCAACATGTCCTCACTTTCCGCGCTCAAGGTGTTCGGCATTTCGTGGCTGACGCCGGTCGGCGAGGAGCTGCTCTACCGCTTTTCGATCACGAATCTGATCCGGCGCAAGCGCAAAGAGCCGATGATCAACGCCGCCGCAGTTGTGATCACTGCGGTTCTGTTCATGATTCCGCATCTGCTCGCAGGAACGGACAGCATGCTCAGCCTGTTCCTGTTCGGCTGTATCACCGGCTTCATCGTCATCGAAACGAACAATATCATCTATCCGATCGTGTTCCATGTGATCTCGAATCTGACGAGCATGCTGTTCTTTAACAAAATCGCCGCACATTCCCAGTCCAATGACTGGCTCTGGGTGACGCTGCCGCTGGCGCTTTGCTTCCTCGGCGGCATGATGTTCGCCGCGCTCAAGCTCCGTCCGGAGGAACCGGATGAGGAAGACTCTGAGGAACCGGAGCCGAAACCGGAAGCAGATGATGATGATGATGATTTTGAAGGCGGGGAGGAAGAACCGCGTCTGCCGGGTGAGACTGTCTTCCGTGCAGAGGATCAGCCCGAACTGATCCGCGCTGAATACAGCGACGAGGATCAGAGCTACACCCATTATTTTGACGGAGAATTAGACGATGATCCCAAAGAATGAACGCATCCGCCTCGGAGAGGCAGAATGTGAGACAGCATCCTTCGGCTCCGGCAGCCGGCATCTGATCATTCTGCCGGGCGCCGGTGACGCCTTCAAAACAGTCAAGGGCATGGCGCTTCCGCTCTCGCTGATGTACCGCAAATTTGCAAAGGTTTACCGCGTTCATTTCATCAGCCGCCGCTATGCAATGCCAAAGGGCTTCACCACGGCGGATATGGCAGATGACATCGCACGCATCATGGAGCAGCAGCAGATTCCGGAAGCAGATGTTTTCGGCGTCTCGCAGGGCGGCATGATTGCGCAGCAGCTCGCGCTCCGGTATCCGGGCAAGGTCGGGAAACTGGTGCTCGCGGTGACATCCGCGCGCATGTCACCGATGACGCAGGAGGTGCTCTCCGCGTGGATGCTCTGGGATACCGTCGGCGCCTATGATCGCCTGATGCAGGATACCGCAGAGCGCTCCTATACAGAGGAATATCTGCGGAAAAACAAGCATCTGCTGAAAATTGTCGACCGCACAACAAAGCCTGCCGAGCCGAAACGCGCGCAGATCATTTTTGCGTCCTGCCTTTCGCACGATGTCCTCGATCAGCTCGTGGAGATCGCAAACCCGACGCTTGTTATCGGTGCGGAGAAAGACCGCATTGTCGGCGGCGAGGCATCAAGGCTGATCGCCGAACGCATCCCGAACAGCAAGCTCATCATGTATGAAGACTACAGCCACGCCGTCTATGACGAGGCAAAGGATTTTTACAGCCGCGTGCTTGCGTGGCTGACGGAGCCTGAAAGGAGTCCGGTTCATGAATGAATCCCTGATCATCCGCACACCGGCGAAGATCAATCTTTCGCTGGATATCACCGGCAGGCTGCCGAACGGCTATCACACAATGCGCAGCGTCTTTCAGACCGTCGGCATCTATGACACGCTGACACTGACCCGAACCGCCCCCGGCGAACCCCTGACACTGACCTGCAATGTGCCGGATATCCCCTGCGATGCGCACAATCTTGTCTGGAAGGCAGCGGAAAAGCTGCTCGGCGAGAATCCCTGCGGATTGCAGATCCATCTGGAAAAGCAGATTCCCTCGCAGGCGGGCATGGGCGGCGGCAGCTCGGATTGCGCCGCAGCGCTGAAAGGCATCCGCAGCCTGTTTGATCTGCCTGTGACAGACGATGCGCTGCATGAGATTGCGGCATCGCTCGGCGCAGACTGTGCTTTTTTCCTCTATGGCGGCACCTGCTATGCGGAGGGCATCGGCGACCGGCTGAAACCACTGTCTCCCCTGCCGCGCTATCCGCTTGTGATCGCTAAGGGCAGCTCCGGCATCTCAACACCGGAGGCATACCGCCGTCTGGATGCATACCGCGCGCCCCTGCCGCAGGATACCGATCATGTGATCAGCGCGCTGGATAAAGGCGCAGATGCGTTGTTTTCAGTATGCGGCAACCATTTTGATGCGATTACTGATCTGACCGAAGTCCGCCGTATCCGGCAGGTCATGAAGCAGTACGGACTGAATCCGGTTCTCTCGGGCAGCGGTGCGGCTGTGTTCGCCGGATGTTCCGACCGGAAACGCTGCGAGGAATGTGCCGCGGATCTCACGGACGAAGGTCTCGATTTCGTCACCGTCACCGAAACCGTGCCGGAGTGATAGAGGTATCTCCGATGGATTTGGAATGGGGCTCCGCCCCAAACCCCGCTGGGGTCATTGACCCCAGACCCCATGTTTATACTGAAACAGAACAAAGCCGCTTCAATTGGCGTTGATTGGTGCGGCTTCGTTTGCGTTGCACCACATATCGAAAGTTTTGGTCGAGCTTTTTCACCGCGCCGTGCGCGGCTCCATATTGCTAAAGCATTCCGGTCACGCACTGCGCAGCCGGATGCACAACACGCCGCAGGAGCGCCAATATAAAAGTTTTGATCAAACTTTTTCAAAAGTTTGCGGGTCAAGGGCAGAGCCTTTGTCGCTCATGGTTTGCTTGCAAACCATTGCGCAGTAGAGCGAAACTCTTTTTTTATCAGTATCTCCGATGGATTGATAATGGGGACTCTGTCCCCAAACCTCTGCCAAAAGGATACTATCCCTCTGGACTCCCATTTTATGCATGAATCATAGAAAGCCGCTCCTATCAGCGTTGAAAGGAGCGGCTTACTTTTATACACATATTAACACGGGGTCTGGGGATCCTATCCCCAGCGAGGGGTTTGGGGGCGAGGAGCCCCCATTATTGATCCGTCGGAGACACCTAATTACTTGCCCTCGTGGAAGAAGTAAGGCAATGCGTCATAGACATAGTGGCGGACAATGCCCCACCAGTGGGTCTCGTTCGGTGCTTCAAGGAAGTAAAGGTTGCCCTTGGAGAAGTCACTGGTATAGGTGAAGCGCTTGGTGTCGCTCTTGAGCGTGTTCATCAGCGGAACCATGTTGCCGTATGCGATATCCTTAGTACCGGTTGCAGCAAAGATGTAGTAATCATCCTTCTGGTAGCCGCCCTTGTCGATCGCATTCTGTACGCCTGCTGCACCGTCCCAGCTGTGACCGGAAAGCGGCATGTAGTAAGCGCAGATATCGAGGTTGTTGCAGAACATTCTCCATGTCGAGCCGCCGCCCATCGAGAAGCCGCCGTATGCGCGGTGGAAGCGCGATTTCTTGAGGTCTTCGATCGAGGTGGATTCCGCATATGTCGAATACTTTTTCTCAACATACGGGATAATGGTCTCGCGCATTTCCTTCCAGACATCGCCTGCGCCGTCCGGAGCCTTGTTGAAGGTCGGGGTCACAACGATCATCGGTTCGATGTCGCCGTTTGCGATCATGTTGTCAAGCATAACGTCAATGTTGATGCCGTTGTCATTGAAGCAGGTTTCCTCGCTCTCTCCGCCGCCGTGCATCAGGTAGAAGACGTTGTACTTCTTGGATTCATCGTAGCCGTAAGGCACATAGACATACATGGTCTTGTTGCCGTTGATGCCGTTGTAGTTCTCCTTGATGACCTGTCCGTGGTTCGCGGGCTGATCCTTAAAATAGTTCTTGCCGTTCTGCTCCGGTGCTTTGTGGAAGGTCACGTTCGCATTGTAGTTATACGGTGTGTACTCGGGTTCATCCGGCTCATCCGGTTCAACCTTATCGAGATACTTGTCGGTCTTGCATGTCAGGAAGTCAACATACCATGCGATATCGTCTGCTTCGAGCTTCTTGTTGCAGTTGATGTCTGCGGGCTTGATCTTGGTCTTGTCGGTGACGCCCTTGAGAAGCATCTCCTTTGCGTAGGAGAGGTCAGCCGGAGTGATAACGCCGTCGCCGTTGACATCGCCGAGGATGCCGGAATCCTTATTCTTGGTAATCACTCCGCCGAATTCATCGACCTGCTCGCCCGGATTCACGGAAGATGTATCGCCGGTCTCCTTGAACTGCCACCAGTCCACATTAAAGAGGTAGCTGTCGCCGCCGGAGAACTTGAGGAACAGATCATGCTGACCGGTTGCGCCTGCGCACTTGCCGCTGACTGTTGTCCATTCCTGCCAGCCGCCGGTGACGGGAACATCAACCGTGCCGATCACCGGACCGTCCACCTTATCGAGGTGCAGTTCGATCTTGCCGCCGGAGCCGTTCGAGGAAACGGATGCATAGAACTCAGCCGCACCCTTTTCGCCGAAGTCCACGCCGGAAACCTTCGTATAATCGCCGTTTTCGATGAAGCCGATTGCAAGCGTACCGGCGTCGATCTTTTCCGTCTTGATGCCGGATGCGAAGTTGATCGTTTCCGCCTCAACGCGCTGATACGGATTGAGCGCTTCGAGCTGCTTCGGGCCTGCATCGGTGAAGTTGATCATCGGGATGGAGCCGTCCGCATTGAAGGTGAACTCCTCGCAGCTTGCGCTTCTGTTGAAGGTTCCGCCGCCCTTGAGGCCGTTCTTGTGATAGAACAGGTAGGAGTGATCCTTGTAGTCGATGATGCCGCCGTGCGTGGTGAAGCAGTTGGACTGCTTCTGAATCTGGTTGCCGAATTTCCACGGGCCGGTGACAGAGGACGCGGTCGCATATGCCTGACTTTCACCTCCGTCAGTGCCGTAGAAGCAGGCATAGACGAGATAATAGAGGTCCTTGTGCTTGTAGATCCACGGACCTTCGCCGTAGCCGCAGCCGTTCTTGCCGGGACCGAAAGCCTCCTGTGTCATCGGGAACTCCTGAATCTTCCCGTCGAGCGTGACCATATCCTCTTTCAGCTTGACATAGTAGCATGTCGGGTTGCCGAACATGAGCCACGCCTGCCCGTCATCGTCGATGATCACAGTCGGGTCGATATAGTTCCAGTTGGGACCGCAGAGCGGCTTGCCGAGCACATCCTTATAAGGACCTTCCGGGCTGTCGGCAACCGCAACGCCGATGGCTCTGCCGCCGCCGGACTTGTTTGTGGTTGTAAAGTAGAAGTAGTATTTGCCGTTGCGCTCGATGCACTGCGAAGCCCACGCGTCATTCGCATTGCACCATGAGAAGTCGGTATCCTTGAGGATCATGCCGTGGTCGGTCCAGTTCTGCATGTCCTTTGTGGAGAACGCCTGCCAGCCGATCATCGTGTAGTTGCTGTTGGCAGCGTCCTTGTCGCATCCGGTGAAGACCCAGAGCTCATCACCGAATACAACCGGTGCAGGATCAGGC
>JAFWUX010000224.1 GCA_017523995.1 Oscillospiraceae bacterium
AAGAATAGATGCGCAGGATTTTTGTCATGAGACAAGGCAGAAAGCCGCAGCCTTGCTGACGCAAGGCAAGGATTTCTAACGCAGTATCATGGCAAAAAGACAAGCAGATATCTTCAAGAGATAGTTGGGACATCAATAATAGAAAGCCGCTTCATTCAGACCAGCAAGCTGTTTGAAGCGGCTTTTTCTATCCATCATTATGCCTGTGCGGATTTGTAGCGGTCGAGCGCATCTGCAAGCCGCTGATTTTCCTGCTTTTCGCGCCGGAGAAACAGAACAGCACGCGAGACAAAACAGATCAGGAAGCAGCAGACAAAGCAGATGAATCCGGCGATGCCGCCTTTTTCATGCAGCGGAATCCAGCCGAATGCAAGGATGCACACGAGGACTGTCAGGAAAGCGGAGCCTGTCGCCAGAATGACGCGCAGACCCGGCTTCATATCCTTGATGACAGCTTCACTGAGGAACAGCCGCGCCAGTGCAACAGCGATGAGATTTGCAAGCAGCATCTGCAGCATGACGCGGACGGTGATGCCTGCACTTCCGAGCGCGGCAAGCGGCGTGATATCCTTTGCCTGTTCGCCGAACAGCGAGACGAATGCAGAAAGGGCAAGTGCAGCGAGTCCGAGATTTCTCAGGACGTTCGTGATGTAATCAGACAGAAATTTTTTCATATTATTTCACTCCCAGTTTTTGTTTGAGCGCGTCCGCATATTGACGCGACACGATGATTTGGTCGCCGGTCTCGAGCGTCAGGCGCAGCCTGCGGTCCAGCTCTGTGCGGAGCGACCGGATCATTTTCACCTGCACGAGACAGGATTTGCTGATACGCAGAAATCCGCAGGGCTGCAGCAGCTCCTCGAGTTCATAGAGCCGCAGCTTTGTTTCGCGGCAGTCGCTCTGCGTATAGACGAAGGTTTTGCGGTCTACAGATTCCGCATAGACGATTTCGGCAGCATCCAGCAGCGTTGTTTCGTCGCCGGATGTCACTGTGATTTTCTGCTCGAGCAGATGCAGCGCTGCAAGGATTTGTTCGAGCTCCGGTGTCAGTTTCGGGCTGCGGATCAGGATTTCGGTATCCGGATACGTGCCGTCGATTTGCATTGAGATTTTCACGCGATCACCTCTCTGTGTCCTATCATAGCACAAATGCCTTTCCGGCGCAAGACCCTTTGACCTGTCCTGTACATTTTCCGGACTGAAATGCCGGATGCGGGAGCTATTTTCATCTTTTTATCTTTTTGCTGTCATAATTGTATGCTAATCTAAGTATGGGAAATCAGAAAAACGGAAAACGGGAGACCACATCAAAGGGGGAACCCATATGGCGAAAACCTACAAAGCTGCAGCGATTGCCTACGCTGCACTGCTGCTCGGCTTCACGGGCTATCTGATGCTCGATACCTTTGTGCTCAGCTCTGCAAAACAGACAGGCGCCGCTGAGATGAATCTCTCGCTTTTTACAGATGAGACAAAACCGGCTGCGGAGCAGTCCGCCGCCGAAACAGAAACCGCGGTGACTGCATCCGCGGAGAAAACCTCTGCTCCTGCATCCGGCACAGCGGGCAGCACAGCAGCCGCGAGCGAATCTTCTGCTGCCGGTACACAAAAGGCGATCCCGATCGGGACGGCGAAACCGTCAGCTGCGGCGTCTGCGTCCGCAGATGCACCTGCCTCGGAGACTGCGGCGCAGAGCACGGCGAAATCCACTACCGCATCCACAGCCGCGCCGGAGACCGATCCGCCGGAGACAGACCCGCCTGAGCCGGAGATCGAATTCATCAGCAACGAAACCGCGTATCAGGATGAAAACATCAGCATCACGCTCTCGCAGTACACGGAAAATGAGACGATGATCTATGTCGCGGATGTGGTGCTCAGCTCCGCGCAGTATCTCAAGACTGCGTTTGCAAATGATACCTACGGCAAAAATATCACCGCCAAAACGAGCGAGATTGCGGCGGCGAACAATGCAATCCTTGCGGTCAACGGCGATTTCTACGGCACGCACAACTCAGGCTATGTGATCCGAAACGGCGTCCTTTACCGCGATATCCCGCGTGCGGATACCGATTTCCTCTGCATCATGGCGGACGGCAGCTTTTTCCTCACAACAAGCGATGAATACTCCGCGCAGGAGCTGCTGGATATGGGCGCATGGCAGTGCTTCATGTTCGGTCCGCGTCTGATTGAGAACGGCACCGTGACGGTTGATGATAACTCCGAAGTCGCGCGCGCAATGGCAAGCAATCCGCGGACGGCGATCGGCATTGTCGATGATCTGCATTATCTCTTTGTTGTCTCGGACGGCAGAACCTCGGAGAGCGACGGACTCTCGCTCAGCGAGCTTGCATCGTTTATGCAGGGGCTCGGCGCACAGACCGCCTATAATCTCGACGGCGGCGGTTCCTCGACAATGGTCTTCAACGGCAGCCTGATCAACAACCCGACAACCAGCGGCAGGTCGATCAAGGAAAGGAGCGTGAGTGACATTGTATACATCGGATATTGATGCCGGCAGAAAGCATGTGCTGAAGCATGCTGCGGCATCGCTGGGAGCTGCACTGTTTTTCGCATTTTCCGGCGCTGTCTATGAGCATTTCAGCTACGGCGTTTACTCAAACTTCACGATTTATGCGTTTGTCTTTCCGCTGCTTGCGGGCATCGTGCTTGTCGCTGCAGCGATGAGAAAGGAGCAGCCGTCTTCGCGGACATTGTTCCTGCTCCATGCCTGCTGGGCGACGCTGGCAGTCGGGAGCATGGCAGCCGGTGCCATTCGGATCAGCGGCAGAGAACATGCGCTGCTGCTTGTTTATCCCGCAGTCGGTGTGCTGCTCGGCATCCTGACATGCATCTCCTTCCGCAGGGATGCGAAAATAGAATAAAAAAACAACCGCTCCGATCAGGTGATACTGACCGGAGCGGTTTGTGATTGTCCGCATATCAACATTGGTTTTTGGTGCAGCGCACACATTATAAATCCGTGGGGGTGACGGTCTGCACGGGGTTCTTGCCTGCAGAGCAATAGAAGCGCTGATAGCTCGAAGGCGTGCAGTGCTTGATCTCCTTGAAAATGCGGTTGAAGGTCGAAAGGCTGGAAAAGCCTGCCTGCATGGCGACCTCCGTGATCGGAATGGCGGGATCGAGCAAAAGCGTTTCCGCTGCGCGCGTCCGCCGCAGATTGATGTACTGCAGATAGGACATCGAATTGAACTGCTTGAAGATACGGGAAAAATGGAATTTGCTGTAGCCTGCGATTTCGGCGAGGGTATCCAGTGAAATGTCATACATGTAATTCTGGTCGATATATTTGAGTACCTGCTTGAATTTCTCGTTATACTGCACCATTTTGTCCTTGGCACAGGCGAGTGTTTCACGCGCCTGATCGAGCTGGAATTCGCGGATCGCAACGAGCATATTCACGAGATTCATATAGATTTTGACGTCCGCGATCTCGGAATCCTCATAGTAATCCGAGTAGATATCGAGCATGGCTTTTTTGGCGCGCAGATAGAGGTCACGGTCGGTGTCCGGCGTGATCTGGAGCGGTGCGTTGAACACAGCCATCAGCGGCTCCAGCGCGGTGTTTCCGTGAAGAATGGACTGGTCGCACTGGAAGATGATGCGTCTGCCGGGCTGAGCGGGGAGCGTGTGCAGCTCACCGGCAGGAATGATCAGAATCTCGCGCTCATTGAGCTTATATTCTCTGCCGCCGGCTTCAACGGTGAAGCCGTTTTCAATCGGCATGATAATCTCAACGGCGTTGTGCCAGTGCGTCGGATAGAATTCTGTTTCGACATTGTCATAGAGCATGACAAACCGTTTGTCTTCATATTCCACTGTCTCGAAGTCATCGTTCAGATGCTTAATCATATGCAGCCCCTCCTTTGCAAAGCATCGGGATACCCGTTACCGATCTCAGACAGCAATATTTGACCACTTATGTATATTATATCGCAAAAAATGAAAAAAGTAAAGCACTTTTACCGTTTTTTTATCAAACTTTCAAAAAGACATGTATACGCTGCGGGATCACATCTGTGCAGAATGCATGAGATCGACGAAGATACGTGGATTTCAAGTTATATTTATATTTGTGCAGCTTGCGCCGGATTTGTAACGGAATTGTCATATTTTGGCTTAAATGCGAAAAAACCGGAGCGCAATTTGCTCCGGTTTTTTTGATACGGTGATATCAGTAGAAGGTTGCGACGGGCTGTTCCGGCGCTTCTGCATCGGTGAGCTTGGTGACATGCAGCATCGGGACGAACACGCCCTGCATCTGATTGAAGCGCACCTCGATTGCACCGGTGACCATGACCCAGTGATCCTTATGCGGCACAAAATTGCGTCCGTACTGCGCGGCGATCCAGCTGTACTGGATATCCTCGACGCAGCAGGTCATGATATGCCGCCCGACCGCAAAGATGTTCGGGGGGAAGGTGCTGTTCTTAACCGCAAGCGCCTTGAACGTGACGGTCTTGTTCTCGTATTTTTTCGCATCCTCCATGAGGTCGCGGTAGAACAGTGCAAAATCGCGGTCCTCAATGACAATGTTCTTCGCATTGACATCAAACGGCAGCGGGTCCTCGATATCATCAAAGACAGCCTCGCCGTCCGGATACTCATAGTAGATATCCGCACGCCGCGTGACGCCGCGCACGATCTGGTGATAGCTCTGCGCGTCAAGATCCTTGGTGAAGCGGTTGAAATAGACCAGCTCGCACATGTTGAGCTTATCGACCACAAGGCTGCGCATGTTCTGGTTGTAGTTCATGAAGGTGGTGGCATCGGCAATGAAGATCGCCTGATATACTGCCCAGTCATCGGGCATATTGTCAAAGAGCGCCTGAATCTGCCACATGCCGTTGTATTCCAGCATCACGCGCTCGGCGCGGCATTCCTTTGCCATGCGATCGAGATTCTCGGGCGTCAGCTCGCTGATATCCTCGAGCACGCGCATGGTGATGTCATACTCTTTGAATTTGGATGTATCGTATTCCTCGACACCCTCCTCGCAGACAAGCAGCAGCGTGCGCTCGCCGTTTGCAAAGTGGGCATCCTCGAGCGCATCCTGAATGAACTTTGTCTTGCCTGCTTCGAGAAATCCGAGAAACAGATATACGGGGAGAAACTCCTCCTGATTGTTGGGCATGGTGTCCTCCTTATTCTGCACAGAACAGCTTTGCGATGTTTTCTTCGTTCAGCTTGGAACCGATCACGCACAGTCTGCCGGTTGTTTCAGCGCTGCCGGTGCGGACATCCGGTGTACCGGGGACATAGTCAAAGTGAATCCACTGACCGTTCTCGCCCGCAACGATGCCCTTTGCGCGCAGAACGAGACCGAACTTCTCCTCATCGGAGAGTGCCTCGAGCGCTGCGGTGATTGCTTCAGCGGTGTAGGTTTTCGGCGTCTCGATACCCCAGCTTGTGAAGACCTCGTCTGCGTGGTGGTGATGCTCGTGCTCGTCCTCATCATCGTGATCGTGGTGGTGATGATGCTCGTGCTCGTCCTCATCATCGTGGTCATGGTGGTGATGATGCTCGTGCTCATCTTCATCATCGTCATGGTGATGGTGGTGATGATGTGCAGTTTCCTCCTCGAGCAGTGCCTTGAGCTCGTCATCGAGCGTATTCTTCTGCGTCATTGCCGCGATCAGCTGCGCACCGGAAAGCTCGTCCCATTCTGTGGTGACGATCGGTGCCGCCGGATTGAACTGGCGCAGACGCTCGACGGTATCATTGAGCTGCGATTCGGTCAGACCGCCGGTGTGGCTGAGAATCAGGCAGCTTGCATAGGTGATCTGGTTGTTGAAGAACTCGCCGAAGTTCTTTTGATACATCTTGCACTTTTTCGCATCGACAACGGTGGTGAAGCCGTCGAGCTCGACATCCTCCATGTGGAGATTCTGCACAGCGCTGATAACATCGCTGAGCTTGCCGACGCCGGAGGGCTCAATCAGGATGCGGTCCGGCTGATACTCCTCGAGCACCTGACGGAGCGCCTTGCCGAAATCACCGACGAGCGAGCAGCAGATGCAGCCGGAGTTCATCTCGTTGATCTGGATGCCTGCCTCCTTGAGAAAGCCGCCGTCAATGCCGATCTGACCGAATTCGTTTTCGATCAGCACGAGCTTTTCGCCCTTGAAGCCGTCCTGAATGAGCTTCTTGATAAGCGTGGTTTTACCGGCTCCGAGGAAGCCGGAGAAAATGGTAATTTTTGTCATGAAGACACACTTCTTTCTATGGAATTTCCGCTATAAACGGTCTCAACTATATATTATAGCATATATTCCTGCAAAAAGCAAACAATTTCACCAGATTTTCAAAGAGCGCACTGCATCAGCACGGCGGCTTCATCCGGCTGCGAGTAATAGCGCGGACGGTAGCCGTTCTGCATGAATCCGAGGGATTCGTAGAGCGTGCGCGCCGGCAGATTGCTCTCGCGGACTTCGAGATAGCAGACCGTACAGACGCCCTGCATCATTTCCGTGACCGCGTTCCAGAGCCGTTTTGCGATGCCCTGCCGCCGGTAATCCGCATCGACGCAGAGCGTGTTCAGCGTCAGTTCATCGAGGACGAAATTGCAGTGAATCATCCCGATGACCGCATCGCCGTCCCTGCAGACAAACCCGACCGACTGCGGGTTTTCCAGCTCCCTGCGATAGATCTCCTCCGACCACGGCGTTGTGAAGCAGCGCTTTGCGAGCTCCGCAACCCCGCGGATATTTTCCGCGGAGAACATTTCGATCACAAGCTCAGCCCTTTGCGTCATACCAGCTCTGTCCTTTCTGCACATCCGCCGTCAGCGGCACGGAGAGCTCGCATGCCTGCACCATTTCGGTGTGCAGGATCTCGGCAGCCTGCTCTGCCAGATGCTCCGGCGCCTCGACGATTAGTTCGTCATGGATCTGCAAGATCAGCTTTGCTTCGGGGACTTCCTGTTTCAGCCGCCGCCAGACGCGCACCATTGCCGCCTTGATGATATCGGCAGCCGTGCCCTGCACCGGCGTGTTCATCGCGATGCGCCGCCCTGCTGCCTGCACCATTTTGTTTGAGGCGCGCAGCTCGGGGACATAGCGCTTTCTGCCGAACAGTGTGGTGACATATCCGGTTTCTTTTGCCTGCTCGACCGTATCGTTCATGAACTGCTCCACGCGCGGGAATGAGTGCAGATAGTCCTTGATATAGCGATCCGCTTTTGCAACAGAAACGCCGATATCCTTTGAGAGCGAGAACGCGCCGATGCCGTAGAGAATGCCGAAGTTGACCGCCTTTGCAGCGCTGCGCATCTCCTTTGTGACCATATCCTCCGGCATGTTGAAGACCTGCGCGGCGGTGGTCAGGTGGATATCACGGTTCTCCTCAAAGGTTCTGCGCATGTTTTCGTCACCGCAGAGATGCGCGACAAGGCGCAGCTCGATCTGACTGTAATCGGCATCGAGCAGCGTGCAGCCCTCCGCCGCGATGAAGAACTTGCGCATTTCGCGTCCGAGCGGTGTGCGCACGGGGATATTCTGGAGATTCGGTTCCGTCGAGGAGATTCTGCCGGTGCGCGTTTCGGTCTGCCGGTAGCAGGTGTGGATTCTGTCATCCGGCGCAACGGTCTTGAGCAGTCCCTCGACATAGGTCGAGTTCAGCTTTGTCAGCTGCCGGTACTGCAGCACAAGATCGACGATCGGGTGCTTGTCGCGCAGTCCCTCGAGCACTTCTGCATTGGTGGACCAGCCTGTTTTTGTTTTCTTGCCGGAGGGCAGTCCCAGATCCTCAAACAGCACAGCGCCGAGCTGCTTCGGCGAAAGGATATTGAATTCTTTGCCTGCCTGTTCATAGATGCGCTGTTCGAGCGCACTGATTTCCTCAGCAAGGCGGCTGCCGAACTGCCGGACGCCGTCTGCATCCACGCGCACACCGACATGCTCCATATCGGCGAGCACCTCGACCAGCGGCAGCTCAATCTCGCGGAGCAGCTGCTCCATGCCCTGCGCAATGACCTGCTGCTCGAGATAATCCGAGAGTGCGGGGAGTGCCGCAGCATCGGCAAATGCGCCGAGCTCCGCCTGATAGGGGAGCGCATTCTCCGCGCAGAGCCGCTCGATCAAATATTCGGTTGTCGAGGGATTGAGCAGATACGCGCAGATCACATCATCCAGCACGAGATTGTGAATCGTATCATGCATCTCCATCTGCATCCGGTAGACGGGCTTTGCGTCAAAGGTGCGCTTCGGTGCATCGGAGGTCAGGAAACGGAAAATCTGCTTCGGGTCGGTGATGCTTGACACAGAATGTTCCCATGCCAGATACAGCACCGCATCCCGATAGAGAAAATCGACAGGATTTTTGCTGCTGCAAAGGGAGTCGAACAGCTCCGGTGTCATGGAGACCTTTTCTGCGGGGATGACATCCGCTTTCGGTGCATCCGTCTGAATCTCCGCGGCGGCAGAGGGCTGCACATGCAGACGCTCCATCAGCTTATAGAGCTCCAGCTCGGTCAGCAGGGCGGAGAGTGCAGCGGTGTCCTGCGGTTTGCGTTCATAGGAAGCGAGGTCTGTCGGGACGGGTGCATCCGTGACAATCGTCGCGAGCCATTTGCTCTGCTTTGCATCCTCGATGCCTGCCTCAAGCTTTTTCTTTGCCGCAGGCTTGATGCTGTCAGCATCGGGGAGTGCCGCATAGAGCGCCTCGATTGTGCCGTATTCCTGCACGAGTGCCATTGCAGTTTTCTCGCCGATGCCTGCAACGCCCTTGATGTTATCCGAGGTATCGCCCATGAGCGCTTTCAGGTCGATGAGCCCTTTCGGCGGAAAGCCGTAATCCGCTTCAAACCGCGCCGTATCATAGAGGATCGGTTCTTTGTTTGTCGCAAGCCGCACAGTGACATGCTCATTGATGAGCTGCAGATTATCGCGGTCACCGGTCAGCAGAATGCAGTCCTCACCGGCAGCGGAGAGCGCCGCGGAGACCGTTCCGAGGATATCATCCGCCTCCCAGCCGGCGCAGGTCACAACGGGATAGCCCATTGCTTCCAGGATCTGCTGCGTCAGGGGCAGCTGCATGGCAAGCTCCTCCGGCATGCCCTTGCGGTTTGCCTTGTAGCTTGCGACTGCCTTGTGCCGGAAGGTCTTTTCCTTGCGGTCAAAGGCGATTGCGACGCTTTCCGCGCCGGTATCGTCGATCGCTTTGAGCAGGATATTGAAAAAGCCGTAGATCGCGTTCGTGAAAACGCCCTTGTGATTGGAAAGCGGCTTGACACCGTAATAGGCGCGGTTCAGGATACTGTTTCCGTCTACGATCATCAGTTTCATAAAGAGGATTCCTTTCTTTGTTCAGTCGATCAGAGAAGCGCCGATGATGACAAAGCGCTGCAAATGCTTATCATAGATTGTCCAGAAATACGTTCCCCACCAGTCCTTGCCGTCATCGAAATAGCTGGAAAAATCATCGTTCCATCGAAATACCTCAAGGTCATTGCGGAACGGTTCGGGGAACAGTACGGTATTGATACTGCGGAAATCTTCCGCAGTATAGCCGGTCGGGTAGGGCTGTTCGGCATATGCATACCAATAGCGAATCGTCCCCGGTTTGGCCGGACTGCTGCCGTCCGGAATGTCAAAGAGCAGCTCTGCCGGATACCGTTCAGCCTGCATTTTATCCGGCTCCAGCGTAAACGGCCCCGGATCATACCGGTTTCCGACGCGGTGCCGGTGTGAGAACGCAAGGATCGCTGCCATGGCAGCCTCCTTGTGGGAAACCTCGCCCTGATACGGCAGGTCGGCAGAGAATACTGCATAATCAAGCAGCAGATTCGGATAATGCTCCTCCAGCAGCCGGTATATGGGATCGCCTTTCAGTTCAGTCATAGAAACACCGCCTTTTTATCTGTTGCTTCTATTTTACCACGAAAACCGCGTTTTCGTCAAGCGGAAGAATCTTTTTGCGGCATGATCTCCGGATTCGACCGGATCCGCACGCAGATTGTATTACAATATCGGTATATCCAAAAGGAAAGGATGAGAGAAATGGTTGAACTGAAACAGGAGCCGCAGAAGCTGACGGCATTCCTGAGCGGCGAGCTGGATCATCACCATGCAAAGGAAATCCGCGAGACGATTGATTTTGCCGTGCGTGAGCAGTATCCGCCGGTTGTTGTGCTGGATTTCCGGCAGGTGAGTTTTATGGACAGCTCCGGCATCGGATTGATCATGGGGCGTTCGCGTCTCATGGAGGAATACGGCGGCACGCTGGAGATTCACAATCCGCCGCCGCATATCCGGAAGGTGCTGCGGATTTCCGGCGCGGACAGGCTTGCGGTGATCCGGAACAGCGTGAAAAAGGAGCGCTTAAAGCCTGCGCCGAAAAAGCCGGAGATCCCGCTGCTCGAGGATCCGCCGGAAACGGAACAAACAGAGAAAGGAACGGAACCGGAACATGAATACGCTCAATGAACTGAAATGCACCTTTCCCGCGCGCTCGGAGAACGAGAGCTTTGCGCGGACAATGGTCTGCGCATTTGCATCGCAGCTGGACCCGACCGTCGAGGACTTAGCCGACCTGCGGACGGCGGTTTCCGAGGCGGTGACAAACAGCATCGTCCATGCCTACCGCGGCAGAGAGCCGGGGCTGATTGCGGTCACGGTGCGGCTGCTGCCGGAGGGCGTCATCTACATCCGGATTGCGGACAAGGGCTGCGGCATCGCGGATATTGCGCAGGCAATGACGCCGCTCTATTCCAGTGCGCCTGCCGAGGAGCGCGCCGGACTCGGCTTCACGGTCATGCAGAGCTTTACGGACAGGCTGACCGTCACAAGCCGTTTGGGGCACGGCACAACCGTCACCATGAGAAAGAAGATGCAGCATGGAACAGAGCAGACAGCCGGCGGTCGCAGCTGAGGCGCATCTCGGGCTCGTGCATCTCTGTGCCAAGCGGTTCCGCGAACGCGGCATCGAGTATGAGGAGCTGTATTCGGCGGGCTGTCTGGGGCTTGTCAAGGCGGCAAATGCATTTGATCCGGAACGCGGCGTCTGCTTTTCCACATATGCCGTTCCGGTGATTCTCGGGGAGATCAGGCGGCTGTTCCGCGAAGGCGGCAGTGTTCATATCGGGCGGAGACTGCAGGAGCTCAGTTTCCGTGCTAACCGCATCGCGGAGGAACTGCGCCAGAAAAACGGCACTGAACCGACTGTCCGGCAGATTGCGCAGGCATTGGGCGTATCCGAGGCGGAAACCGCCGAAGCGCTCTGCGCTGCGCAGCCGGTCTCCTCGCTGACCGCCGAAACCGATGACGGCGAAATCATCGCGGATATTCCCGTGCCGTCGCCGGAAACGCGGATACAGGAGCATCTGGCGCTGGAACAGGTGCTGACGCTGCTTGATGCGCGTGACCGTGAACTCATCCGGCTGCGCTACCGCGAAAACCAGACACAGAGCGAAACTGCGGCGCGTCTCGGCATGACGCAGGTGCAGGTCTCCCGCAGAGAGAAGAAAATCCTGCTGTTTCTGCGCGCTGAGCTGCTCAAATAATCAGATGTGTAAATCATACAGGCAATTTCGTGTATTTGTCTGAAAATGCGGGCTTTCGCAGAGATTTGTCTTGACAAACCGGCGAAAACATGATATACTATTTCTTATAAACTGTATGGGATAATACAAAGAGGATATGCGGCAGGCATTTCGTGTCTGCCGCAGGCAATATATGGATCAAATTCGTAGAAAGAAAGGAGTCTGCACATGGGTGAATGGAATCGTTACACTGCACAGACAAAAATCGAGGAGCTTTCCAAACTTTGCAGAGCAAATTATCAGATTGATCCGGAGCTGTACTCCAAATACGATGTCAAGCGCGGTCTGCGCGATATCAACGGCAAGGGCGTCTGCGCCGGACTGACCAATGTCAGCCAGATCATCCCCGGTACAGAGGAAAACGGCGAGACAAAGCTCGGAAAAGGACAGCTTTTGTTCCGCGGCTATCACATTGAGGATCTTGTCAACGGCTTTATCAGTGACAACCGCTTCGGCTATGAGGAGACGGTCTATCTGCTGCTGTTCGGTCAGCTGCCGAATGCGCAGGAGCTCGAGGATTTCAGCGCCCTGATGCGGAGCTGCCGCACACTGCCGCCCTCGTTCACGCGCGATGTCATCATGAAGTCCCCGAGCGAGGATATGATGAACACGCTTGCAAAAAGCGTCCTTGCGCTGTATTCCTATGACCACAACCCGAACGATACCTCGATCTCCAATGTTCTGCGCCAGTGCATCCAGCTGATTGCGCAGTTCCCGTCGATCGCGGTATACGGCTATCAGGCATATCGCTACTACAAGAACGATCAGAGCCTGTTCCTGCACCAGCCCGACCCGAATCTCTCGGCTGCGGAAAATCTGCTGAGCATGCTGCGCAGCGATCAGAAGTACACCGAGCTCGAGGCAAAGATTCTTGATCTTGCGATGGTGCTGCATGCAGAGCACGGCGGCGGCAACAATTCGAGCTTTACCGTGCATGTTGTTTCGTCCTCGGGCACAGATACCTATTCGACGATGGCTGCAGCGCTCGGTTCGCTGAAGGGACCGAAGCACGGCGGTGCGAACATCAAGGTTGTCCAGATGTTCGACGATATGAAGGAGCGCGTCCATGACTGGAAGGACGAGGAGGAAGTCGGGCAGTATCTCCGCAGACTGCTGCATAAGGATGCATTCGACCACGCCGGTCTGATCTACGGCATGGGACATGCGGTCTATTCGCAGAGTGATCCGCGTGCGACGGTTCTGCGCGGCTTTGTGGAGCAGCTTGCAGATGAGAAACAGCGCCACGAGGAATATGCGCTCTATGCACTGGTCGAGCGCCTTGCACCGCAGATCATTGCGGAGGAGCGCCGGATCTACAAGGGCGTCTGCGCAAACGTGGACTTCTATTCCGGACTTGTCTACCGGATGCTCAATCTGCCGAATGAACTGTTTACCCCGATCTTTGCGGTCTCGAGAATCGCAGGCTGGTCTGCGCACCGTCTCGAGGAGCTGCTCGGCGCCAGCAAGATCATCCGTCCGGCATACCGTGCCGTCAAGGAGTGGGAAACCTACAAGCCGATCTCTGAGCGCGAATAAGAAGCATAGAGGCTGCTGTGCCGCTGGGTACGGCAGCCTTTTGTATCAGGAGAGGGGGCGTGCGCATGTCAGAGCATATGGATCAGATTCACCGGCTGGAACGGCAGTACCGCCGCAAAAAGCAGATGTCAAAATGGGAGCTGTTCCGCAAACGCCTGCCGCTGCTGACTGTCTATCTGCTGCTGGTCGCAGCGGCACTGATCGCGATTCATGTGATGTCAAAGCCGCGGACGGCGCCAGTTCCCGCAAATGCGCTGCGTGTCTATGTTCTCGATGTCGGGCAGGGGGATGCGGCGCTGCTCTGCACGGATACGCACAGTGTCCTGATTGACGGCGGCGAACCCGACCGCGGACTTGCCGTTGTGCAAATGATCAAAGAAGCCGGTGTCAGCAGGCTCGACTGCATCATCAATTCGCATCCGCATGCCGACCACATCGGCGGCATAGCCGAAGTGATTGAACAGATACCGGTCGGTGCGCTGTATCTGCCGGAAATGCCGGATGCGCTGATTCCGACGGTGTGGTCATTCACGCATGTGCTCGATCTTGCTGCTGAAAAGCAGATTCCCGTCCGCACGCCTGCCTGTCATGATGTGCTGCCGCTCGGCGCTGCGGAGCTTGAGTTCCTCTCTGTGGACAATGCATCATTCGAGGATCTCAATGACTGCTCACTGGTCTGCCGCGTGACCTGCGGGACGCGCAGATTTCTGTTCACGGGTGATCTCAGTGCGGCAGGGGAGCAGGCGATGCTCGCAGCCGGATATGATCTTTCGGCGGATGTGCTCAAGGTCGGGCATCACGGCAGTGCACATTCCTCTGCGCCGGATTTCCTTGCGGCGGTCTCGCCGGAATATGCCGCGATCTCCTGCGGTGTGATGAACGATTACGGACATCCCGCGGAACGGACACTGCATGCGCTCCGTGAATTCAAATGCGAAATCTACCGCACTGATCTCGACGGCACGATTCTGTTTGATACCGACGGCAGCAGTCTTGCGGTCACACTGTACGATGATTTGTGAACAAATAAAAAAGCCGCTGAAACCCGAGCATTTACGCAGGTTTCAGCGGCTTTTTCAGCCTTATTTCTGGTTGATGATGACATTCCAGTCCGGTGTGCGGTGCGCCATTTGCGTGGTGTAGTATTTCAGGATGAAAACGGCATCCTCAAGCGTTGCCTTGCCGCTGCTGTCAACATCCATGATTGTGCACTGCTCCTCAGAGAAGCCGGTGTTTGCGGCGCCTGCAATCTGCTTGACATAGTACGTCAGCGCAAGCTCCGCGTCAATGACATCCACCTTGCCGTCAAGGTCGGTGTCGCCGCGCAGATAAAGCGGAATCGTTCCGGTGATGCTGTTCTGTGCGAGGTATTCCTTTACCTCGGCATCGCTGCCCTGATACTTGAACGTGACAGTGCCGGTGCCGTAGGGCTCAGATTTCGGCAGCGCGGAAGGCTCTGCGATGCAGTCCGCAGTGATTTCCAGCCAAGATACCATGCCCTTATCCGAGATATTCGCATAGATCTTGAAATCCTGCATGGAAAGACCGGATTCGTCTGTCAGCCAGACATTGCGCTGCGGTGTGACATCGACATAGTTGCAGATGCGTGTTTTCGGCTGTGCCTTTTTCTGAAAGACAACCGAAACCGACTGATTTGCGCGGATATCGCTGAGCTTGATCGCACCGCTGCTGTCCGGCTGCATCTCGCTGCCGTTGACCAGAACCGATGCCAGCTGATAGCCGTCATTTGCCTTGACGGTGATCGTCATGCTGCCGCCCTCTGCGACTTTCGTCTCACCGGCAGGCTCTGCGGTTCCGCCCTCGTTTGCCGAGACGGAAACGGTATAACCGATGAGCTTTGCGACTTCCATTTTGCGAACCTGCTTGCAGTTGCTGCAGACGCTCTGCTGCTCACCGGCGGCGTCAACCGTCGGCTGCTTTGTGATGACCCATTCGCCCCAGTTGTGTCCGGTTGCAGGAACCGTCTGAGACTCCTGCTTGCCGCAGACTGCGCAGGTGCGGATGTTTTCGCCTTCGGTTTCGCAGCCCGGTGCGGTTTTGATCGTCCAGTCGCTCATCTGATGACCGGTCGCGGGGATGGAGCGGGTCTCGGTTTTGCCGCAGCCGGAGCATGTCCGGCTTTCCTGACCTTCTTTGTCGCAGGTCGCTGCGGTATCGACCTTCCAGTCGCCCATGTGATGTCCGGTCGCAGCAGTGGAACGGGTTTCGCTCTCGCCGCAGCCCGAGCATTTGCGGGTCTCAACGCCGGTTGTTTCGCAACCGGCGGCAGTTGTTGTTTTCCAATCCGACCATGTATGGACATGTTCCGCCTGACCTGTCACCTGGAACGGCAGACTCTCGGACTGCGCATACTGCTGCGCAACGCCGTTTTCCTTGCCGATGATCGTCACCTTGCGCATGCTGCCGGTGTAAGAGTAGTTGATGGTTGAATCATTTGCAGTGACGCTGGCGTATACAATGCCGAACGCCTTTTCGCCGATCGACTGGATGCTGTCCGGAATCTCAGCGGTCGGGAAACAGCCCAGTGCAAATGCCTCTTTGCCGATTGTCTGCAGCCCGCTGCCGAGCTTCAGTGTCTTGATATTGGTCGCTTTGAATGCCTCTGCGCCGATTGCGGTCACCGAATCCGGAATCGTGAGCGATTTCAGATAGACGCAGGCATAGAACGCTTTATCTTCAATTGTTTTGAGCGTATTGGGCAGATTGAGATCTGTGAGACGAAAGCAGTTCCGGAATGCTTCGGATGTGATCGTCTCCAAACCGGCGGAGAAGGTGACCGTTGTCAGTGCATCGCAGTGTTCGCACATGCCGGAGGGGGTTGCCTTCAGCGATTTGCCGAGCTTGATGGATGTCAGATTCGGGGCGTTCGCGAAGACGCGAAGCGGCAGTGAGGTGATGCCGTCCCCGATCACAACGGATTGAATCTTTGATCTGTAGCCCGCCCATGCGGCGAGCGTGACCGGACCGTCACCGCTGACCGTCAGGACGCCGTTTGTCAGATCCCATTTTGCATTTGTGCCGCAGTTTCCGCTCTCCGCGTAGACTGTCCATGTGCCGGGTAATGCGCATCCCAGCACAATGCAGATGCTCAGGAACAGATGCAGAAATCTGCGTCCCATAGTTTTTTTCCAATTCTTCAAAAAATCATCTCCCTATCGAAATCAATGCAAAGCATTATCATTATTATATCATTTTAACGGAACAAAGTCAATCTCTCACCGGATAATTGTCGATTTTCCCCATTTGCCTCTGTTGGATTTGTGTGCAATGCCGAATACACGCACAGTTTACATGCACACTGGACGCAGCATCTGCGGGCTGACATCCGGAATCAGCGTGCTCATGATGAAGTTCTCAGGATTTGCCGGAAAAGGTGGTTCTCCCCATTGCATTTTCCGGCTGGTTGTGTTATAATATAAATAAGTGTCCTATTTTCACAAGAGAGAAAGGCGATAATCTGATCTATGAAAAAACTCGGACTTGATATCGGCTCCACCACGATCAAATGCGTCGTGCTGGGCGAGCAGGATGAGATCATTTTTTCTTCGTATGAGCGGCATCTTTCGCGGATTGTTGAGATGACCGCGGAATATCTGCGCCGGATCGCGGAGCAGACCGGTGATGCACAAATGCATATCTCGATCTCCGGTTCTGCGGGCATGGGACTCGCCGAGGCGCTCGGCATCCCGTTTGCGCAGGAGGTCTATTCGACCAGAGCAGCCGTCAGCCGCCTCAATCCCGATACGGATGTGGTGATCGAACTGGGCGGCGAGGATGCAAAGATTCTCTTTCTGACAGGCGGATTTGAAGCGCGCATGAACGGCAGCTGCGCAGGCGGCACCGGCGCGTTCATTGACCAGATGGCAACGCTCATCGGCGTGACGCCTTCGGAGCTCAACCGCCTTGCCGATCAGGCAGACAAGATTTATACGATCGCATCGCGCTGCGGTGTGTTTGCAAAATCAGATATCCAGCCGCTGCTCAATCAGGGCGCGGGGTTCCCGAATATCTCCGCGAGCATCCTGAAAGCGGTTGTCAACCAGACGGTCGGCGGACTGGCGCAGGGCAGGGAGATTGCAGGCAATGTGCTGTATCTCGGCGGCCCGCTCACATATCTTGACAATCTGCGCAAGAGCTTTGACGAGGCACTGCACCTGACCGGTGTCAGCCCCGAAAACGCGCTCTATTATGTCGCATACGGCGCCGCGCTGCAGTGCGATTCGCGTGATTTTTCGCTGACGGAGCTTGCAGAGCGTGCGGAGCAGTATTCGGCAAAGGGCAGCTATATCACTACGCCGCCGCTCTTTTCTTCGCAGGCGGAATATGACGCATTCTGCAAGCGGCATCATGAGAATTCCGCGCATATTCAGTATATCACGAAGCCGCAGGGCGATATGTACCTCGGCATTGATGCCGGTTCGACAACAATCAAGGCGGTTGTCACCGATGCGGACGGCAATATCCTTGATACAATGTATCAGTCGAACCACGGCAATCCCGTTCCCGCTGTCCGCGATTACCTCACGGCGCTTTATGAGAAATATCCGGAGATTCATTTTGCAGGCTCTGCCGTCACCGGATACGGCGAGGATATCATCAAGGAGGCATTCGGCATTGACTGCGGCATCGTAGAGACCATCGCGCATTACACCGCCGCGCAGAAGTTCCGTCCGGACGTCGATTTCATCATTGACATCGGCGGGCAGGATATCAAATGCTTCCGGATTCATAATCACGCAATCGACAACATCTTCCTGAATGAAGCATGTTCCTCGGGCTGCGGCTCCTTCCTGCAGACCTTTGCCGAAGCGATGCACTACAGCATCGCGGATTTTGCAAAGCTCGGGCTGTTCGCCGATCATCCGGTTGATCTCGGCTCGCGCTGTACAGTGTTCATGAACAGCTCTGTCAAGCAGGCGCAGAAGGACGGCGCAACCGTTGAAAATATCTCCGCGGGACTTTCCATGAGCGTGGTCAAAAATGCGCTTTACAAGGTCATCCGCTGCGCAAATGCCTCGGAGCTCGGTGCGCATATTGTGGTGCAGGGCGGCACATTCCTCAATGATGCCGTGCTCCGCGCCTTTGAAATGGAACTCAAACAGGATGTCATCCGGCCGGAGATTTCCGGCGTCATGGGTGCCTACGGCGCCGCGCTCTATGCAAAGCAGCATACGCACGGCGAGAGCCGGATTCTCTCCGCGGAGGCGCTCCGCCGCTTTACGCACACCGTCAAGACCGTGACATGCAAGGGCTGCGCGAATCACTGTCAGCTGACGGTCAATTCGTTCGGCGGCAAGCACACCTATATCGCAGGAAACCGATGCGAGAAACCGCTCGGTAATGCAGTCAGTCAGACCGCCTACAATCTCTATGCGGTCAAGCGCGAGCTGCTGGAAAAATACCGCGGCAACGAGATCACGGAGGGACGCCCGACCATCGGCATTCCGCTCGCGTTGAATCTCTATGAGCTGCTGCCGTTCTGGCACACGCTGCTGACGAAGCTCGGATTCAATGTCATTGTCTCGCCGGATTCAACGCGCAAGCTGTATCTTTCCGGACAGCACACGATTCCTTCGGATACGATCTGCTTTCCGGCAAAGCTCCTGCACGGTCATATCGAAGCGCTGCTCGCGCAGAAGCCCGATGCAATCTTCTATCCCTGCATGAGCTACAATGTCGATGAAGGTGCCGGCGATAACCATTATAACTGTCCGGTTGTTGCGTATTATCCCGAGGTCGCAAAGATCAATATCAAAGCGCTCCGCGAGATTGAATACATCCATGAATTTGTCGGCATCCACAACCGCAAGGCGTTTCCGGCAAAGTTCCGCGAGATCATGCAGGCGCACGGTTTCGCGCTGACGCAGAAGCAGATCAAAGCGGCAGCGGATGCAGCATATACCGAATACGAGCGCTACATGGCGGCGGTGCGCGGCAAAGCGACAGAATTCCTCGAGATCGCGCGCATGAAGCACATGCCGGTGATTGTGCTGGCGGGCAGACCGTATCACATTGATCCGGAGGTCAATCACGCACTGGACAAGCTCATCTGCGGACTCGGTGCGGTGATTGTCAGCGAGGACGGCATCAGCAGTCTGATGGAGCCGTTCCGCACAACGGTACTCAATCAGTGGACCTATCACGCAAGACTGTATCTTGCGGCGAAATACGTTGCGGAATCTTTGCCGGAGGAGCAGATCAATCTGGTGCAGTTCGTCTCATTCGGCTGCGGCGTCGATGCTGTCACAACCGATGAGGTGCGTGCCATCCTTGAGAAAGCCGGCAAGATTTATACACAGCTCAAGATCGACGAGGTCACCAATACCGGAGCTGCAAAAATCCGTCTGCGCAGTTTGTTTGCCGCTGCCGGACTGAACGAATGAGCAAGGAAGTGAAACTTTGGCAACCAATGAGCTCTATCCGGAATTTACGCCGGAGATGAAAAAAACACATACCATCCTGATCCCGAATGCGCTGCCCGTCCATTTCAGCCTGATGGGCTCGGTGTTCCGCGATGCAGGATACAAGGTCGATTTCCTCGATTATTCCGGTCAGAAGATCATTGACACCGGATTGAAATATGTTCACAATGATGCGTGCTATCCGGCGATTGTGGTCATCGGGCAGCTGATCTATGCACTGGAATCCGGCGACTACGATCCGCAGAAAACCGCACTGATGCTCTATCAGACGGGCGGCGGCTGCCGTGCCTCGAATTATGTGCATATGCTGCGCAAGGCGCTCAAAAAGGCGGGGCTGTCATTTGTGCCGGTTGTGTCAGTCAATTTCGGCGGCATCGAGAAAAACAGCGGCTTTGATATCTCGCCGCTGATGTTCCTGAAAGGTCTGATCACATGGCTCTACGGCGATTTTATCATGCTGCTGCGCAATCAGATTCTGCCCTATGAGGTACACAAGGGCGACGCGAAGGTACTGATGGAGAAATGGCGCATTTCGCTGACCGACCAGATCCGAAAAAACAAGGGTCTGACGTTCTCCGAGATCCGGCACAATTTCCGCGCAATCGCCTCGGATTTTGCCGCGGTCCCGATTGAGAAGGTGCCGAAGCCGAAGGTCGGCATTGTCGGGGAACTGTATGTCAAGTATGCGGATTTCGGCAACGATCATCTGCCGGATTTTCTGGTCGAGCAGGGAGCTGAGGTCATGGTGCCCGGCATCCTCGGCTTTGCGCTCTACAGCCTGAACATCGGCAGGGAGAATTTCCGTCTCTACGGCGACCGCAAGGGCGTGACATTCAGCCGCGCCGCCGTCCGCTATGTTGAGATGCTCGAAAAGATCATGCTGAAGGTGCTGGCGGAGTATCCGCAGTTTGAGAAGCCGATCCCGTTCCCTGCGCTGAAAAAGCTCGGCGAGCGGACGATCAGCACCGGTGTCTGCATGGGCGAGGGCTGGCTGCTGACCGCCGAAATGGCAGAGCTGATCGAAAAGGGCTACAGCAACATCGTCTGCGTGCAGCCGTTCGGGTGCCTGCCGAACCATATCGTCGGCAAGGGCATGATCCGTGCGATGAACGAGCAGTATAAAGAGGCGAATATCTGCGCGATTGACTATGACCCCGGCGCGACGCGCGTCAACCAGCAGAACCGCATCAAACTCATGCTTTCCATTGCCCGCGAGAATATGCAGTGATCTTTTTCTGCAAACGCGCCTGATATCAGTGCCGCACCGGAGGTGCATAATATGGCAAGAGAATCGTACTTCGTTTTCGACTGCAGCCTGTATTCAAATAGTATCGCGCAAGTCATTCAGGCGTTCAACCGGATCGGCTGGGGTTATTCCGGCGATCAGAAGGAGTTTCTGCCGCTGCACGATGAAGAAGACGGCTTCAACTGGGAAACGCAGGCTTTGTCAGATGAAGAATTGTTTTCCATCATATCTGAAAAGCAGGCATGCGGCGAATTGTGCGGCGTGATCCTGTATCATCAGGATTCGGATGCAGGGATTTCACTGCTTGCAAAAGATACGAAGGAAGTTCAGATCAATATCGCAATCAACCGGAAAACCATATGCGGCGATTTCACCGATGCGTCATGGTATATTGAACATATCGCTGCAAAACTGGAGGAGACCGGCTGTATCATACAGCAGATGGACTATCAGGAAATCATCGGATGAACGCCGGCTTGCGCAGAATCAGACTTTGCAATTGAACAGAAACAGCCGCTTCGGTTTCATGGAACCGGAGCGGCTGTTTTCGTTCTGCACAAAAAACCACCGCATGCCTGACTCAATGCGGTGGTTTCGTGAAAGGTATATGTTGTTTTTTGTCCCATTTTCAGGACGAATCCGGAAAAATAAAACAAAACATGCAGAAAAAGCGATCTCTCATTTTATGCGAAGAATTTTGCACATGCCGTCAAAATCCGACCGGATTTTGCCCGATTTCTCAAAAATTGCGGCGCAATTTTTGCACGGTATTGATTTTGCGCGGATTGTACAAAAATCGTGAGAGGTAATCTATCAAACCGTCGAAAACGGATTCATTCCGAGATCGGCAGTTCACCGGTCGAGCAGTAGAATCGCTGATAGCTTGAGGGTGTGCAGTGCTTGAATTCCTTGAAAATCCGGTTGAATGTCGAGAGGCTTGAGAAGCCTGCCCGCATCGCAACCTCTGTGATCGGGATCGAGGGATCAAGCAGCAGCATTTCCGCGGCGCGCGTCCGGCGCATGTTGATGTACTGGATGTAGGACATGGAGTTATACTGCTTAAAGATGCGCGAGAAGTGGAATTTGCTGTAGCCGGCGATATCTGCGAGCTTGTCCAGCGAGATGTCATACATATAGTTCTGGTCGATGTACTTCATCACGAGCTTGAATTTTTCGCTGTACTGCAGGATTTTTTCCTTTGCGCAGGCGAGCGACTGCCGGCTCATTTCGATCTGATGCTCCCGCACCGCAACGAGCAGATTGATGAGATTCAGATAGATGCGGACATCGGAAATCTCCGTATTTGCGTAATATTCAGAGTATATGTCAAGAATCTGCTTTTTGGCGAGCAGATAGAGATCGCGGTCGGTTTCGGGCGTGATGAGCAGCGGTGTCTGGAATACCGGCATGATTGCTTCTAGTGCAGAAACGCTGCTGATGACGCTGTTGTCGCACTGGAAGATGATGCGTCTGCCTTCCTGCGGCGGCAGCGTGTGCAGCTCGCCGGGCGGGATAATGATGATATCACGCTCCTGCAGAACAAACTCCGTGTCGCCGGTTTTGACCGTGAACGGGTTTTCAATCGGCATAATGATCTCAACGGCATTGTGCCAGTGCATCGGGTAGAACTCGGTTTCGTTGTTGTCATAAAGCATGACGAACCGTTTGTTTTCGTATTCAACGGTTTCATAATCACCGGAAAGATTTTTAATCATATCGGCTCTCCTTTCCCCTCAGTATCGCGTTGAATCATGCAGAATTTGCGGTCCTGTACCGCCGCACAGGAATTCTGTTCCTTTATATTATAGCGCAAAGTAACAATTTTGTAAAGAAGTTTCCGCGAATTTGTGACGACTGCGCAAAAATCAATAAGAACATCGCAATTTTTGATTAGCCTATTTCCGGTACATGGGCTATAATACAGATAAAGCGGAAAGGAGCAATATATGACGATTCAATGTGATGAAACAACGTATCAGAATTTCGGACGATGCATCCTTCTGGATAACGGCGTCATCAGGCTCATGGCGACACTCGATGTCGGTCCGCGCATCATTTACTTCGGCACGCGGGGCAACCGCAATATCCTGTTTGAGGATGTGCGCAGAGACTTCTGCGAGCTGACAAAGGGCTACGGTACATGGTATGCATACGGCGGACACCGTCTCTGGACAGCGCCGGAGGTCATGCCGGAAACCTACTTCCCCGATAACAGCCGCGTCACCTGCGATTTCACGGACGGCGTCCTGACGCTGACACCGAAGGCGACACCGTTCGGCAAGCAGTTCAGCCTGACAATCAAGATGGGCGAAGGCTATGCGGTACAGATCCGCAATGAGATCCGCAATGTTTCGGATGCAGAGGCGGTCTTTGCGCCGTGGTCGGTTACGGGACTTGCATCCGGCGGCACGGAGTTCATCCCGCTTAGCAGAGCACAGACCGGATTCCTGCCGAACAGAACGATGGCGCTCTGGAGCTATTCCGATATCCGCGATCCGCGCTTTACGCTGACGGATACCTATGCGACACTGTTCCATGATGAGCAGGCTGCCAAGCCGTTCAAAGCGGGATTCAATGTCACAGACGGTTCGATCGTCTACTGCGCAGGCAATCAGATCTTCCGGCAGAGCTTCGGCGGATATGATGAGGGCGTGCAGTATCCGGACTTCGGATGCAACTTTGAAACCTATACAAACAAGCATTTTCTGGAATGCGAGATTCTCGGCGCGCTGCGTGCATATCAGCCCGGCGAGTCGGCGATCATTGATGAGACATGGGAAATCCGTGAGACTGCAATGAAGCCGGAACAGATCATCGCATCCCTGACAGAAGAACGCTGAAACGTCCTGATAAAATATAAAGTTCCTCAGGGGCTTGCTCCTGATGAAACGGGGGTAATCAATTGGAAAAATTCCGTGATGTAACGCTGACTGCGCAGGAGCGCGCTGAGGATCTCGTAGACCGCCTGACACCGGCGGAACAGGCTGCACAGCTGATCTACGATGCACCCGCGATTGAGCGGCTCGGCATTCCTGCGTATAACTGGTGGAACGAGGGCCTGCACGGTGCGGCGCGCGCCGGCGTGGCGACCATGTTTCCGCAGGCAATTGCGCTTGCGGCAATGTTCGATCAGGATGCGGTAAAGCGTGCGGCGGAGGTTGTTTCGACCGAGCAGCGCGCAAAGCATAACGAATTTGCAAAGCACGGTGACCGCGATATCTATAAAGGTCTTTCGATCTGGTCGCCGAATATCAATATTTTCCGTGATCCGCGCTGGGGCAGAGGTCAGGAAACCTACGGCGAAGACCCGTTCCTGACGGCACAGCTCGGCAAGGCATTTGTCAGCGGCCTGCAGGGCGATGACAAAGAACATCTCCGCACATCGGCATGTGCAAAGCATTTCGCAGTCCACAGCGGTCCGGAGGCAGTGCGTCACTCGTTTGACGCGACCCCGACACCGCATGATCTCGAGGATACATATCTTCCGGCATTCCGCGCACTTGTGCAGGATGCAAAGGTCGAAAGCGTCATGGGCGCCTACAACAGACTGAACGGCGAAGGCTGCTGCGCAAGCGCACTGCTTCAGGAGAAGCTGAAGGAGTGGGGCTTCGACGGTCATTTTGTTTCGGATTTCGGTGCGCTGGAGGACTTCCACACCAATCACGGGCTGACTGCTTCTGCAGAGGAGACTGCGGCAAAGGCGATCAAGGGCGGCTGCGACCTCAACGCCGGCAGAGTCTATGACAAGCTCATGGATGCGCTCGAAGCCGGTATGATCACTGAGGAGGATATCCGCAAGGCTTGTATCAATGTCATGCGGACGAGAATCCGTCTCGGCATGCTCGATGAGCACACGCCCTTTGATGACATTCCGTATTCGGTTGTCGCATGCAAAGAGCACAAGGATCTCGCACTGGATTACGCACACAAATCTATGGTACTGCTGAAAAACAACGGCATCCTGCCGCTGGATGCATCGAAGTATCAGACAATCGGCGTGATCGGTCCGAATGCGAACAGCCGCGCGGCGCTCGAAGGCAACTACTGCGGAACGGCTGACCGCTACATCACGTTCCTTGAGGGCATTCAGGATGCATTTGACGGCAGAGTCCTCTGCGCAGAGGGCTGCCACCTTTATAAAGACCGCGTCAGCGGACTTGCAAGAGCGAATGACCGCCTTGCAGAAGCCGAAACCGTTGCAGAGCAGTCCGATCTCGTGATTCTCTGCGTCGGACTTGACCCCTATATCGAGGGCGAGGAGGGCGATGCAGGCAACGAGTTCGCATCCGGCGACAAGATCGACCTGCGGCTGCCGGAATCCCAGCGGCTGCTTGTGGAAAAGGTCATGGAAAAGGGCAAGCCGGTGATCATCATTGCGGCAGTCGGATCGGCAATCAATGTTGAAGCGGACTGCGACGCCGTGATCCACACATGGTATCCCGGACAGAGCGGCAGCAAGGCACTCGCGGATATCCTGTTCGGCAAGGTTTCGCCCTCGGGCAAGCTGCCTGTCACGTTCTATCAGGACAGCGAAAAGCTCCCGAAGTTCGAGGACTACACCATGACGGGACGCACCTACCGCTATACCAGAGAGAATATCCTGTATCCGTTCGGATACGGCCTTACATATTCTAAGACAACCTGCAGCGACCTGACTGTGAACGGCAGAAAGACAGCTGTAACGATCACAAACACCGGCAGCACCGAAACGGATGATGTTGTGCAGTTCTATCTCAAGGATGACAGCGCTGCGGCAACTCCGTATCCGGCACTCTGCGGATTCGTCCGCGTCCACCTCAAAGCCGGTGAGACAAAAACAGTCGAAGCGGAGATTCCGGAGCTCGCATTCACATCCGTTGACGAAAACGGTGTGCGCGCAGTCCGCGGCACAAACTATGTGCTCTATGCCGGAACATGTCAGCCCGATCCGCTGAGCGAACAGCTCACCGGAACGAACTGCCTGAGCAAACCCATTACACTTTAATGATCTAATTTGAACGGAGGAACCATACTATGAGCGAATTTTTCCCCAATATCGGCAAGATCCCCTATGAGGGCAAGGACTCCAAGAATGACCTTGCATTCAAGTACTACAACCCCGATGAGATCATCGACGGCAAGCCGATGCGTGAGCACCTCAAGTTCGCACTGAGCTGGTGGCACACCATGGGCGGCGACGGCACCGATATGTTCGGCGTCGGCACGGCAGATAAGAGCTGGGGTCAGCAGGATCCGGAGGCACGCGCAATCGCAAAGGTTGACGCCGCATTCGAGATCATGGAGAAGCTCTCCATCGACTACTACTGCTTCCATGACCGCGATCTCTCGCCGGAATACGGCAGCCTCGGCGAATCCAACGAGAAGCTGAAGGTCGTTGTAGACTACCTCGAAAAGAAGCAGAAGGAAACCGGCAAGAAGCTCCTGTGGGGTACCGCAAAGTGCTTCGATCATCCGCGCTTCATGCACGGTGCAGGCACATCTCCTTCCGCAGACGTCTTTGCTTATGCTGCTGCACAGATCAAGGCTGCGATCGACGCAACCGTTCAGCTCGGCGGCAAGGGCTACGTCTTCTGGGGCGGCCGTGAGGGCTATGAAACGCTCCTTAACACTGATATGGGTCTTGAGCTTGACAACATGGCGCGCCTGATGCATCTGGCTGTGGACTACGGCAGAAGCATTGGCTTCGACGGCGATTTCTACATCGAGCCGAAGCCGAAGGAGCCGACCAAGCATCAGTATGATTTCGATACTGCAACCGTTCTGGGCTTCCTCAGAAAGTACGGTCTTGACAAAGACTTCAAGATGAACATTGAGGCAAACCACGCAACGCTTGCACAGCATACCTTCCAGCATGAGCTCGATGTCGCAAGAGTCAACGGATTCTTCGGCTCCATCGACGCAAACCAGGGCGATCCGCTCCTCGGCTGGGATACCGACCAGTTCCCGACCAATGTCTATGACACCACACTCTGCATGTATGAGGTCATCAAGGCAGGCGGCTTCACCAACGGCGGTCTGAACTTCGATGCAAAGGCGCGCCGCGGCAGCTTTACTCCCGAGGATATCTTCCTTTCCTACATCGCAGGTATGGATGCATTCGCACTCGGCTTCAAGGCAGCACGCGCACTGATCGCAGACGGCAGACTCGACAAGTTCGTCGCTGACCGTTATGCAAGCTGGACCACCGGCATCGGCAAGGACATCATCGACGGCAAGGTTGATATGAAGGCACTGAGCGATTACGCAATCAAGAAGGGCGAGGTCACGGATTCCCTCTCCAGCGGCAGACAGGAACTTCTCGAATCCATCGTCAATAACGTCTTGTTCAGCCTGTAATCAGACAGACTGTGCAAAATATTTCCGCTGTCCTGACCGGCGGAAAACCCCGAACAGAAAAGCTTTTAAGCACTAGGAGGATGAATTATGAAAAAGGCACTTTCCCTTATGGCAGCACTGAGCCTCATGCTCACATTCGCAGCTTGCGGTGATTCCAGCAGCCAGACTGCTGACACCGAGGAGAGCAAGGCAGACTCTTCTTCTTCTGAGGAAGTTTCCGAGGAGTCCAGCGAAGCACCGAGCGACGGCACCAAAGAAAAGATCAACGTTTACTCTTTCACAAACGAAGTTCCGGACATGGTGCAGAAGTACATTGATACCCACCCGGATTTCGCTGCAAAGTATGAGATGAACGATACCCAGGTTCCGACCACGAACGGTGAGTATCAGCCGGCTCTGGATGCTGCTCTGGCAGACGGCGGCGTTGATATGTTCGCAGCAGAGGCTGCATTCGTTCTGAAGTACACCCAGGGCGAAGGCTCCAAGTACGTTGCTCCGTATGAGGATCTCGGCATCGACATCAGCCAGGTTGAGACCGCTGAAATCGCACCGTATACCGTTGAAATCGGTACCAATCCTGACGGCAAGCTCGTCGGTCTCGGCTATCAGGCAACCGGCGGTGCATTCATCTATCGCCGCTCCATCGCAAAGGACGTTTTCGGCACCGATGATCCGGCTACCGTTCAGAAGGAAGTCGGCCCGGGCTGGGATAAGTTCTTTGAGGCTGCTGAGAAGCTGAAGGCAAAGGGCTACGGCATCGTCTCCGGTGACGGCGACATCTGGCACGCAGTTGAGAACAGCTCTGACAGCGGCTGGGTTGTCGATGATAAGCTCGTCATTGATCAGAAGCGCGAGAACTTCCTCGATCTCTCCAAGAAGCTCATGGATAACGATTATCACAATGATACCCAGGACTGGACCGATGACTGGTATGCAGATATGGCCGGTACCGGCAAGAAGGGCATCCTCGGCTTCTTCGGCCCGGCATGGCTGATCAACTACACCATGAAGGACAATGTCCACGATACATTCGGTGACTGGGCAGTCTGCGAACCGCCTGTCGGCTTCTTCTGGGGCGGCACATGGGTTCTCGGCTGCAAGGACAGCGACAAGAAGGAAGCTGTCGGTAAGATCATCGAGTGGATCACCCTCAATACTGAGGAAGACGGTCTCCAGTACATGTGGGCAAACGGCACCTTCTATCCGGATAAGCCGACCAAGGACTGCGTCGCTTCCGGTGTTGTTATGAAGAAGTCCAACGGCGAGGTCGATATCCTCGGCGGTCAGAACATGTTTGATGTCTTTGTTCCGGCAAACGCAAATGCAAACGGTAAGAACCTCACTCCGTATGATGAGGGTATCAACTCTCTGTGGCGTGACCAGGTCCGTCAGTACACCGCCGGCAACAAGGACCGCGAAACTGCTCTTGCAGACTTCAAGCAGGCTGTTGCTGATAAGTTCGATCTCGAAACCGAGTAATTCACAGAAATCTGTAAACTGCACGTTTGAAACTGAAACCATAGCATAAATTTGCTGCAAGATCGGTGCGGAGTGTCACCCTAATGGCACTCCGCTCCGGTATGCGGCTTCCGAAAGGAGGCATTTACTTTGACTGGCAGCCAGAAGCATCTCAAAGGAATGTCTTACGCCAGGTATGGCTATTTATTCGCACTTCCCTTTATTATCGCATTTCTGATATTCACGCTTTACCCCACAATTTACACCTTTGTGCTCGCATTTACCGATGCACACGGTGTCGGCAATGAAATCAAGCTCCTTGAGGAGCCTTTCGGTAATTTCAGCAAGATTTTGTCGAACAAGACATTTATCAACAGCATGAAAAATACCGTTCTTCTTTGGATTTTGAATTTTATCCCGCAGATTACACTTGCAATGGTGCTGACTGCGTGGTTTACGGCACGCCGTGTGACCATTAAGGGACAGGGCTTCTTCAAAGTTCTGTTCTATATGCCGAATATCATCACGGCGGCAACAATCGCACTTCTGTTCCATGCGCTGTTCGGTTACCCGAACGGCCCGATCAACGAGATCATCACCTCGATCGGTCTCCGCGACAGCTCCTATAACTTCTTCACCAGCAAAACTGCGGCGCGTCTGATTGTTGCGTTCATCCAGTTCTGGATCTGGTACGGCAATACGATGATCGTCCTGATTTCTGGTGTTCTCGGTATCAGCCCTGATATCTATGAAGCGGCTGACATCGACGGTGCAAGCAGCTCGCAGATCTTCTTCCAGATCACGATTCCGAATCTGAAGACGGTTCTGCTCTATACGCTCGTCACCAGCCTCATCGGCGGTCTCAATATGTTCGACGTTCCGCAGCTCTTCCTGCAGGGCGGTCCGGATAACGCAACCGGTACGGCTGTTGTCTTTATCTATGGTAAGGCATTTACCGGCAAGCAGCTCTTTGGTCAGGCTGCTGCTGCAAGTATCATCATGTTCCTGATTATTGCTGTCTGCTCCGCGATCCTCTTCTATATCATGCGTGATAAGGATGCGATCGCTGCGGAGAAGATGAAGAAGGCAGATATGAAGGCAAGAAGAAAGGGGGCTTCTGTCATATGAGCCACAAAGCCTCCAACAGAAACGGATCGACAGCATATAAGATTTTCCAGTATGTTGTCTGCATCATTCTGGCAATTCTCAGTTTGTTCCCGTTTATTGTTATGATCGTCAATGCGACAAGAAGCTCTGCGCAGATTCAGGCTCATGCGCTCTCGCTGATTCCCTCGCATTTCATCAAGTCGAACCTCGCGGTTCTGACAAGCAAGACCTTCCACCCGCTGATTGCATTCCGCAACTCCGCGATTATTTCCATCTGCGCAACGGCACTGTGCGTGTATTTCTCTACGCTGACAGCGTATGCAGTTGTTGCTTATGACTGGAAGTTCAAGAAGATCTTTTTCGCAGTCATCATGGCAATCATGATGATTCCGCCGACCGTTACTTCGATCGGTTTCTATCAGTTCATGTATAAGATCGGCATGACAAACAACTTTGCCGCGCTGATCCTGCCGCCGATCGCTGCACCTGCAACGGTGTTCTTCATGCGGCAATACATGATTCCTGCGCTGCCGATGGAAATTGTGCAGTCCGCGCGAATCGACGGTGCGGGTGAGTTCCGCATCTTCAACCAGATCGTGCTTCCGCTTTGTAAGCCGGGTATGGCGACACAGGCAATCTTCATCTTCGTTTCCCAGTGGAACAACCTGTTCATCCCGATGATCCTGCTTACTGATAAGAACAAGTGGACCATGCCGATGATGGTCAGCCAGCTCGCAGGCGATATGTACAAGACTGAGTATGGCGCTGTTTACCTCGGACTCTTGCTGACGGTTCTCCCGATCTTCGTGATTTACTTCCTTCTCTCGAAGTACATCATCGCGGGTGTTGCCCTCGGCGGTGTTAAGGAATAATCCCTATTCCTTTTTAACCAGAATATTCTGGTAGGTTTCCCCTCATTACTTCATTTTCCATGTTGCCGTCCCGTCTGAATGCTGCGTCAGACGGGACGGTTCCATTTTGTAAATTAGCTAAAGCTAACTGACAGAAATCTGATTCTTTCGTGGAACTCTCCGAAATCAGTGATTTTGATTGACTTTTGCGTATTTTCATTGTAAACTATATAAGATAACAGAGTTATGTAAACGCCGGAACCTTCCGGCTTCTGTTTGCAGATTCTGTTGTTCAATGCTAACTGAAGGAGTACGGAATATGAACATGTCAAAAAACGCTGATTACGGCAACTGGGTACCTGCAAATATGATGAAGCTGCTCTACGGATTCTCCGCAGCGGCAGTGGTTTTGACCGTGGTGCTGTTTTATGTCTGCAGCAGCAGAATCCCCGGCATCATTGCGCTGCTTGTGACGCTCGTCTGCATCGGCATGACTGCCTATATGCAGATCTGCCGCAACATCTTTGATTTCAACAAGGGCGGCATGATGGGCAAGGTGCATCAGCATCTGGTTGATCATTTTCCGTGGGAGCAGGCGCGCAGGGCGCAGGGCGTCACGGACGGCAGCGGCACGATCCTCGATATCGGCTGCGGCGCGGGAGCTCTGACAAACCGTGTCGCAAAGACCTATCCGCATGCGCAGCTGACGGGCATGGATTTCTGGGGGACAGAGTGGAGCTACGCAAAGGAGCAGTGCGAGCACAATGCGAAGGCTGAGGGCGTTGCAGACCGTGTCCGGTTCCAGAAGGGGGATGCGGCAAAGCTCGATTTTGCGGATGAAACCTTTGACGGTGCCGTCAGCAATTTTGTGTTTCATGAGGTGCGCCCGGCATCGGATAAGCGCGATGTTGTCCGCGAGGCGCTGCGTGTTGTCAAACGCGGCGGCGCATTTGCATTTCAGGATATGTTCGCGCAGAAGGCAATCTACGGCGATATGGATGCTTTCATCAAAGAACTGCTCGCGGACGGCACAGTCAAAGAGATCCACTATACCGCAAATATTGAGAAGCAGGATTTTATTCCGGCATTTGTCACAGCGCCTTGGATGATTCAGGGCGCCGGCTTGATCTACGGAATCCGGTAAATGACAGAAAGGGTGAATGAATATGGCAGCAGTTGAATTCAAGGATGTTGTGAAGACCTACGGCAAGGGCGAGGGTATGCAGACCGCGGTTGACCATGTCAGCTTTACGATTGAGCAGGGCGAGTTTGTTGTGATTCTCGGGCAGTCGGGCGCGGGCAAATCGACCGTGCTGAATATGCTCGGCGGCATGGACGTTCCGACATCGGGAAAGGTGATCGTAGAGGGGCAGGAGATTTCCAAACTCAATGACCGGCAGCTTTCGCAGTACCGTGCGGATCAGATCGGGTTTATCTTCCAGTTTTACAATCTGCTCCCGGGGCTGACCGCATATGAAAATGTCGCGCTCGTGCGTGATATCAAGAAAAACGCGCTCAGTGCCGATCAGATGCTCGAGCAGGTTGGGCTTGCAGATCAGAAGCACAAGTTCCCCGCGCAGATGTCCGGCGGACAGCAGCAGCGTGTCTCGATTGCGCGCGCACTTGCGAAGAATCCGAAGATCATCCTCGGCGATGAACCGACCGGTGCGCTGGATTCCGAGACAGGCAAGCTCGTAATCGACCTGCTGCAGAAGCTCTCCACCGAGCAGAAGCACACAGTCATCCTTGTGACACACAATGCGGACATTGCGAAATGCGCCAATCGGATCATTCACATGCGCAACGGCAAGATCAAGTCGATCAAGACAAATGAGACGCCGCTTTCCGTGAATGACATCGAATGGTAAGGAGAAACTGACATGCTTTGGAAAAAAATGCTTCGGGATATGCGCTCGAATTTTGCGCAGTTTTTCTCGATTCTGATTCTCTCGCTGATTGCGATGTGGTGCTATACGGGCTTTCAGGCGAATGTCATCGGCGGCAGAAGAGCCGGTGCTGACTTTGAGCGCGAAACCAATTTTGCGGACGGCTGGATCTACGGCAAATCCTTTGACGGCAGAGATGCAAAGAAAATCCGCGGATTATCTGCGGTTTACGATGTACAGCTCCGGACGCATGTGCTCGGCAAGGCGGACGAAAAATATCACACGGCGGAAATCTACTGCTACTTCCAGCACGATGCTGTTGTCACCAAGCCCTATGTGATGTCCGGCAAGCCGTTCGATCCGGCGGATACGGAAGGCGTCTGGCTCTTTTACCGCTTTGCAAATGCATGGGGACTGAAGGTCGGCGATGAATTTACCGTTCACGCGCTCGGTCAGGATTTCACCAAGACCATCCGCGGACTCGTGGTCACGCCGGAGTATGAATACGCCTGCGCGTCCTCGGATACCGATGCGGATTATCACAACATCGGATTTGTGTATCTCTCGCAGCGTATGCTGCCGGAGGAGCTGCAGATCAACAATGAGATCGTGTTTACCTGCTCAGGCAATCCGCTGCGGCTGGAAAAGCAGATTTCGGAGGCGCTTGAAGGCGACTATGCATTCCTCGGCGACCGCAAGAGCATCGACGGCTACAACCGCCTGACCGATGAGCTCAATCAGCATGACAGCTTTTCTTATATCTTTTCGTTTGTGTTCGTCGCGATTGCGCTGCTTGTTATCATCACAACTATGAAGCGCATGATCGCGCAGCAGCGGACGCAGATCGGCACACTGAATGCGCTCGGCATGAAGCGGCATAAGATCATGCTGCATTATCTCAGTTTCAGCTTTGTGATCTCGGCGATCGGCTGTGCGCTCGGCATCGTCCTCGGGCTTGCGACCTTCGGCAAGCTCATGGTTAAGATGTTCGCAGGGGAGTATTACTCGGTGCCGCGCTGGTCTCCCGGCTATGACAACAAGAGCATCTGGCTTGCCGTCTTGATTGTCCTGATCTGCACCGGTGCATCGTATTTCAGCTGCAAGCAGATTCTGAAAATCCACCCCTCAGAGGCGCTGCGGCCGGCGGCGGCACCTTCGGCAAAGCCCTGCATCTTTGAGAAGCTGCCGTTCTGGAAGCATCTCGGGTTCAACACGCGCTATAATCTCCGCGACGTATCCAGATCGAAAATGCGCGCATTCATGGGCGTTTTCGGCACCTGCATGGGCATGATGATCATGACGCTCGGACTCGGCGCCTATGACACCGTGGGATATGTCAAAAACTGGTATTTCAACGATATCCAGAACTATGAATATCAAGTGCTGCTCAAGGATAACAGCACGCTCGAGGAGGCGGAAACGCTGGAATCCGATCTCGGCGGCGAGCTGGTCTCGATTGCGATGATCTCGGTTGCTGCGGATAAACATCCCGTCTCGGATGACATCATCTCCTGCAAGCTCTCGGTCACGGAGGGCAAGGAGCTGTTCCGTGTTTCGGATGTCGATCTCCATGTGCAGCCGATCGAAAAAGGCACGGTTGCGCTGACGATGAAACAGGCGAGAAAGCTCGGACTGAAAAAGGGCGACAAGGTCTACTGGAAACCGGTAGACGGTGACGAGTGGATCGAGAGCAAAATCGGACTGATCTCGCGGCATCCCTCAGTGACGGGCATCACAATGCTGCGTGAGGACTATGAGGCAAAGGGCTTCGACTTCAAACCGATGATGCTGGTCTCGAAAAACGATTGCAGCAAAGCGAAGGACAGGGATTATGTCTCCGCGGTTCACAGCATGACCGATCTGAAAGCCGCATTTGACAAGACCATGGAAATCATGAATGTGCTGGTGTACTTCATGGTGTTCTTCTCGGCGCTGCTGATTGTGGTGGTGCTCTACAACTCCGGCAATCTCTCGTTCAATGAGCGCGAAAAGGAATTTGCAACGCTCAAGGTGCTCGGATTCAAGAGCAGCGCGATCCGGCGGCTGCTTTCGACGCAGAATCTCTGGCTCTCGATCCTCGGCGTGATCTGCGGTATGCCGCTCGGCAGAGTCCCGCTGCAGGCGATGATGGATTCCAACGGCGATGCAATCGACTGGCCGTGCTTCATCAAGCCGGTGACCTACGGAGTCGCGGCGGCGTTTGTTATGCTGGTCTCGGTGCTCGTGGGATTCATGTTCTCGCGCCGCATCAAGCGCATTGATATGGTCGAAGTGCTCAAGGGCATGGAATAAAAAGCAAAGGAGGATTTTTCATGAACAGCAATCAGTATAAGGAGCTGTCTGTCCGCGAATTCACAAAGGCGGCTTCGATCTACGAATCTGACCATGCAGGTGTGTACAACATCTGCAAGAAGGACTATCCTGATATCCTTGCGGAGCTCGAAAAGGAACCGTTTACCGATCTGCTGGACTGCGGCTGCGGCACTGCACCGATGCTCACGCTGCTCAGCGAAAAATATCCGGAAAAGCATTACACCGGCATTGACCTGACCCCGAAAATGATCGAGGTCGCAAAGGCAAAAAATCTGCCGAATGTGGAGCTGGTTGTCGGGGACTGCGAGCATCTTCCGTTTCACGAGAACTCCTTTGATGCGGTGATCTGCTCGATGAGCTTTCACCACTATCCGAATGTGCAGGACTTTTTCAACAGTGTTCATCTGGTTCTGCGGCCGGGCGGGCGTCTGATCCTGCGCGATATGTCGATGAAATCCGGGGCGGTCCGCTGGATCTGCAACAATATTGAAATGCCGCTTGCACATCTGGTCGGGCACGGCGATGTGCGCATCTACAGCCGTGAGGAGGTGCAGCGCTTCTGCCGCGGTGCAGGGCTGTATATGGAGCGTTTCGAGTACCGCAGAGGATTCCGCCTGCATTGTGTGGCGCGCAAGCCGAAAGTCTAATCCGAAGAAAGCCGCTGAGATGTACACACATTTCAGCGGCTGTTTTTTTGTATATGCAGAATCCTGCTGCGCTTCTGAACACTTGTCCATTTGTCGGATATTGCGGTGAAAATGCGTTTTTTATACGGTTGAATCGCCAAATTTTGCGCTGTTAATCATTTTGACTTGCACTTTTTGGCAGTCTGTGTTATACTAATACAGCATAATGATTCAATATTATACAGAAAGGATAATTATATGAAACTGTATCACACGATTGCATTTGTGAGTGCGCTGTGTCTGGCATGCACCGGTGTGCCTGCGGCTGCACTTGCAGAACCCGCAGCAGTCTATGCAGACGCCGCCGAAACAACGGATGTTTCCTGTTTCACCTATGTCAAAGAGGATGGCGGCATCAGCCTGACCGGTCTCGCGGGCAGTGCGCCGGAGGAGATTGTCATCCCCGCTGAGATCGAGGGGCTCCCTGTGACGAAAATCTGCAAGGAAGTGTTCTGGAAAAAGCAGGTCACCTCTGTGGTTGTGCCGGAAGGTGTCACAACCATCGAGCCCTATGCTTTTGCGCAGAACACGATGCTGAAATCCGTGGTACTGCCGGAAACGCTGACTGAATGCAGCCATTTGTTTTATCGGTGCAGCGGTCTGGAATCCGTCACACTCCCGAAGAAGCTCGGGCATGTGCCGCGTTCGATGTTCAGCGGCTGCTCATCGCTCAAAAGCATTGTGATTCCGGATGGCTACACCGCGATCGACTACTGCGCCTTTGAAGGCTGTACGGATCTTGCGGAGATTGAAATTCCGGCATCCGTGACAGAGTTTGAAGGTTATGCGTTCAGCGGAACAAAGTGGCTTGAAAACCGCATTGCGGAAAATCCGCTTGTGATTGTGAACAATGTTCTGGTGGATGCATCAGAGACTGAGGGCGCCGTGACAATTCCGGATACTGTCACAACCATCGCGGAATGCGCGTTCATCAACAATGGCGCGGTGACATCGCTGACCATTCCGGCTTCGGTAAAACGGATTGGCAATCACGCACTGGATAACTGCATAGCACTCACTGCGCTGACGCTGCCGAACGAGCTTGAGGAAATCGGCGAATTTGCGTTTCAAAATCTGATGATCACGGAAATCGCGATTCCGGATTCCGTAAAGACAATTGGCATCGGTGCATTCACAGGCTGTGCGCAGCTTGCATCCGTGACGATCCCTGCGGGCGTTGAGACAGTCCGGCAGGGTACCTTTGCTGGCTGTGTCGGGCTGCAATCGCTGACACTGAGCGAGGGCGTCAAAACGATCGAAGAATCTGCACTCAACGGCTGCATCGCGCTGGCGGAGATCAAGATTCCAAAGACCACTGTCAATTTTGGCGGCATGGTTTTCCAGAATACGCCGTGGCTTGCCGCGCAGAGGGCAAAGAATCCGCTGGTTTGCGCCAACGGCGTGCTTGTGGACGGCATCACCGCCTCGGGTGATGTGACTGTGCCGGAGGGCGTTGCCAAAATCGGCGACTGTGCCTTCTATGAGAACAAGGCGCTGACTTCTGTGACGATTCCCGATGGCGTGACAGCGATCGGACCGCGTGCATTTGCACAGTGCGGTTCGCTTGAAACGGTGCAGTTCCCGAAGTCGCTGAAGTCCATCGGCTTTGATTCGTTCAATTATTGCACTGCACTGTATTCCGCAGTGATTCCGGACGGTGTTTCGGAGATCGGCATCAGTGCATTTTCCAATTGCAAGTTGCTGCGTTCTGTCCGGATCCCGAGTGCGCTGGAAGTCATTGAAAAGACGACATTCCAGTTCTGCAGTGCGCTGACCAGAGTCACCGTGCCGGAAAACGTCAAACAGATCGACGAATCAGCATTTGCGAACTGCGGGCAGCTCGAAGCAATTTACATTGAGAACACGAAGTGTGAGATCGCCGATTCTGCGAAGACCATCTCCGGCGTTGAGGACAAATATACCGGCAGAATCTATGGCTATGCGGGTTCGACTGCTGAGCAGTACGCGAAGAAATATGAGCGGGATTTTGTTTCGCTCGGTACGCCCGGTCAGCCGCTGCCGCCGTTCTGGGGCGATGTCAATCTCGATGATTACGTCGATGTTTCCGATGTCGTGCTGATCTGCCGCTTTGCCGCAGAGGATTCGGATGTCCGAATCAATGCGCAGGGCAGACTCAACGGCGATGTCAACGGCTCCGACGGACTGGATAAAGAAGACGGCATCAAGATTCTCCGCTATATCGCGCAATATATTACAAAAGACGAGCTTGCACCGAAAACCTGAATAATCAAAAGAGACACTGCCATATGCGGTGTCTCTTTTTTTCGCCGAAATATTTGAACCGGTTTATTCTGCTTTTATACAAATTATAATAATTTTGTCAAAAATTGCGATTTGTAATAATTTAAGTGTAGCGGGAAAGGTAAGCATTTTTGACGAAAATACGTGTGTTTTAGCGAAAACCGTGATCCGTGCAAATGTTGTGCGCGGGAACCGTCCGGATGGTACAACTTCGCAATATTGAACTAGATTGTTTGCGGCGAATGTGTTATAGTAAAGACAGTACAGAACAAATCCGCAAGGATCGTGTTGCGGATTTGTTTGGTTACATCCTTTCTCACTACAACCGGATTTCCGGTCAATCGGAACAAAATCCCTGCGGTGACCCTCTCCGGCCGCAGGGATTTTGCTGCGCTGATAAAAGGTGTCCGCAATATAAAACAAACAGCCGCCCCGATCGTGTTGATCGGAGCGGTTGTTTTGCTTTTAGCGGATGCCGCCGAGAATCTGCTCCCATGTGAGCGAGCGCTTGGAAACGTGGTTCGCGACATAGTACAGCAGGATGAACTGTGCGTCATCAACGGACACAGTGCCGTCCTCATTGACGTCCGCAGCTTTTTTCTGCACATCGGTCAGACCGGAATCTCTGCCTGCCATCGAGGCGGTGTAGGCGCGCAGTGTGCGCTGTGCGTCCTCGAGGATGACGATACCGTCGCTGTCCGCATCGCCCTTGAGGACGGTTTCGGTCTGAACGGGCGTTGTTGTGGTTTCAGTGGTAGTTGTGGTAGATGTTGTGGTAGTGGTGGATGTTGTGGTAGTGGTGGATGTTGTGGTAGTGGTGGATGTTGTGGTAGTGGTGGATGTTGTGGTAGTGGTGGATGTTGTGGTAGTGGTGGATGTTGTGGTAGTGGTGGATGTTGTGGTAG
>JAFWUX010000225.1 GCA_017523995.1 Oscillospiraceae bacterium
AGGATCATCTTTGCTGCGTTCTGCATCGCCGGGAAGCCGGTTCTGGTCAGCTGGTTTGCATAGATGACAACATTGACGCCGCGCTCCTTGAATTCCTCCTCGGTGACCATGTTGAACGATGTCGGGACAACAACGATCGGCGTGGTCGGATCCTGTGCGCGGAACTTCTCAACGAACTCGAAGATCTCTGCCGGATCCTTCTTTCTGGAGTGGATCATGATTGCGTCTGCGCCTGCACCTGCGAATGCAAATGCACGCTCCAGCGCATCATCCATGCCCTGCTCGAGAATGAGGCTCTCAATTCTTGCGCAGATCATGAAGTCCTTGGTCTTCTGTGCCTTCTTGCCCGCCTTGATCTTCTCGCAGAAATCCGGGATCGCAGCCTGTGTCTGCTGCACCTCGGTGCCGAACAGCGAATTCTTCTTCAGACCCGTCTTATCCTCGATGATGACCATCGAAACGCCCATACGCTCGAGGGTACGAACCGTGTAGACAAAGTGCTCGGTCAGCCCGCCGGTGTCTCCGTCGAAGATGATCGGCTTGGTGGTGACTTCCATGATATCGTCAATCGTGCGGAAACGGGATGTCATATCGACCAGCTCGATATCCGGCTTGCCCTTTGCGGTGGAATCGCAGAGGGACGAAATCCACATTGCGTCGAACTGTCTTGCGCCGCCGTCCTGATAGACCACGGTGTTCTCCGCGATCAGACCGGTCAGACCGCTGTGTGCCTCGATTGCGGTGATCGTGCCCTTCATCGAGATTGCCTTCTTGAGTCTTGCTCTGCGGATATCAGGCATGGACATATCGGCTCTTGCGCGGTTCTCGAGCTCCTGATACTTCTCATCCTTGGAATACGGGAACTCGACGAGCTTGCCGCCGTAGGATGCGAGGATCGAGGTGACCTCATCGCGGATGACCTTCTGGAAACCTGTCTGCCAGTCATCGCCGTGAACAACGAAATCCGGACGGTAGGTTTCGAGGTTCTCCCTGTAGCTCAGCTCCTTCTGCTCCACAACCTTCCAGACGCCTGCGATGTTCTCGAACATTGCCTTGCGCTCTGCGAAGGGCAGCAGCGGGAAGCGCTTGTAGCTGCAGACTGCCTCATCGGAGAGCACACCGATGATCAGCTTGCCGAGGCGCTTTGCCTTCTTGATGATCGAAATGTGGCCGCTGTGGATCATGTCGGTCGAGAAGCACATATAAACGGTGCGGTTCTCGATCTCCTTCAGCTTTGCAGAGACAACTGCAAGGTCTTCCGGATTGTCGATCTCGGCGCAGAGCAGATTCTGCACATCGAGTGCTGCGATGTTCTTATCCGCAATCTCGTTGAGTGCGTTTTCCGCATAGCACTTCGTCTTTGCCTCCTCGCCGGATTCGCAGAATGCGATGATGCCGGAGAGCCATTTGTTCCAGTCCTCCTTGAGGAGCTTGTAGAGCGGCTGTGCAGCCATTGCGTCATTGAAGAACTCAATGCCGACCTTCTGCACCTTGCCCTCTGCGATCACTGCCTTGAAATCCTTTTCCGGCAGATCAAGCGTCGAGCTGACGGTCATGCAGCTTGTCTCAGAAGCCATGACCTGATCGAACACGGTGTTCTCGAAAACGAGGTCGCCGTGCATCAGGATGATATCCTCATCCTTGAGGTATTCGCGTGCGCAGTAGATCGAATAGATATAGTTGGTCTTGTCATAAACCGGATTCTTCACAAAGGTGATGTTCAGCGGCAGCTCGAGGCTGTTGCAGTAGGTGACGAGGACGCTGTCAAATGCGCCGGTCGTCATGACAACCTCTGTCACGCCTGCATCCGCAAGCATCTTGAGCTGACGGCTCAGGATTGTCTCACGCGCGGAGATTTCCGTCATGCACTTGGGATGCTCGCTTGTCAGAACACCCATGCGGGAGCCGAGTCCGGAATTCAGGATTAACGCTTTCATATCATTTTCCTCCTTGCTGAATCAGCAGATTTACATAATATACATGAAACGCAAATGCGTGGGAATACAAACGGATGCAGCTTTATTTGCTGCGCAGCATCTTGATGAAGCCGATGAGCTTATTGCGGAAGATCACACAGATCACCAATGCGATCAGCACAATCACATACCGCAGCACGATGAAGCTGTAAAGCCGCATGAGCAGGAATCCGATTACCATAAAGGCACCGGCGATTGCAAGAATGATCGCGGGGCTGAAAATCTTTTCCTCCGGATAGGACTGCTTGCAGATCCGCCGCATGACGAAATAATGCAGCAGCGCATAGACTGCGTAGCAGAACAGCGTGGTGTATGCGGCTGCATAGTAGCCGTAACGCCGGATGAAGATGTAGTTGAGGACAACATTCAGGATCGCCGCAACTGCCGTGGATGCGGCAATGACCTTGGTCTTTTCGTGATAGAACTCGAAATACGAGAACACATTGTATAGGAAGACGTAGAATGTGCTCAGGGCGATCGGGGCAATGATCCAGATCGCTTCGTAGTATTCCGGTTCGGCGAAGATGCGGAGCACCTCCGGCGCGACGATAATCAGCATCAGATTGACGCCTGCAATCAGCATCATGCAGATGTAAATGACGCCGTTGATCTGGCTGAAATCCTTGGTTTTGATCTTCTTATACACCCACGGCGAAAGGGTCTGATGCAGCGCCTCGACAAAGAGCAGCATCAGCGTGGAAATGCTGTAGGCAAGTGTATAGACACCGGCGGAATCCGAATCCACATATTTTTCGATCATGATGCGGTCGGAGCTGTTGAGCACCGTCTGCGAAAGATAATGCGGAATCAGCGGAATATTGAACCGCAGCGCGTATTTCCAGATATCCTTTGAAAAGAAGCATTTTCCTTCCCGCATCTGCTTGACGAACATCCAGAAGTACACTACAAGTTCCACAATCGCGACCGCCCAGACGCGGCCGAGCGCCTGCTCCTCCATATTGAGCACGAGCAGAACGCCGAGCAGGGGTTTTGCGAGCGAGACGATAATCGTCACGATGACGAGCTTCCGGTATTGGAATTCGACACGCTCATTCGCCGCCCAGAAGCCGAAAATCGCCGTTGTCCATATCGTGATGAACATTGCGATCATCGCGGGGAACGAAAGCTCCAGAAGTCCGTTCCAGAAGCGGTAGCCGATCAGATAAATCGCAAACCAGATGCCTGTCAGCGTCAGCGAAAGACCCTGCAGCGCCGAGGAGAATTTTGCGCGGATATCTTCAAATTTGACAAGTCCCTGCGAATAGACACCGTAATACAGACGGAGCGTCACGAGCACCGAAATGATGCCGAACCATGAGTTGAACACACCGTATTTGCCGTACTGCGCCTTCGTCATGATGCGCGTGAAGATCGGCGTCATAATGACGGATACGCCCTTCTGCATCGCCGTGCAGAACAGGAACCAGACCGATGCCCGGAGCTGAACCGATAAGCCGTTATATTTATCCAGCAGTTTTTTCATCATATCAGTGCGTTCCACCCTCTTTGTCCCGGATTGAATATGCATGCTCTCCGCCGTGGGAAACACGCTGTTCCACAGGCGGCAGCTTCATGTAGTCGCCGTAGAGCTGCCGGAGCACGCGGTCATAGCCGCAGGGGGCAGAAAAGGTTTTGCCTTCAAACGCCACATCAACTGCCGAGGCAAACGCATCCTTCGGGTGGATATCCCGATCCTTATAGACCGAAATCACACAGCCGAGCGCATCACTGCCGGATGCATCCGATTCGAGCTGCCGGAGCTGCTTTTTGTAATATGCCTCATTGCGTCCCGCCAGCAGAAGCAGCGCCGAGCGGAGCCCCTTCAGCATGCCGGAGATGCCTTTCTTCCGATAAATGCCGAGCCGGTAAAGGCTCTGAATCGTCAGCATCTTTTTGGCCTTCAGAATCTTCGGGACCTTTGCGCGCGCGGAATCAATCGGGAACAGCGGAAAGATATCGACCGAAACGCCGAAGGCTTTTCCCGTCTGCATTTCCTCTGCGTCAATTTTGATTTCCGTATTGCGGTCCGAGATCTTCGTAAAGCAGCGCGGCCATTCCGGATCGTGCAGATGATCGAGGATCAGATAATCCGTCTCCGCTTTCATCGCTTCGAGGAATGCCTCAAATTCTGTCACCGGCACCCAGAGGTCGATGTCATCATCCCACGGAATGAATCCGTGATGCCGGATCGCACCGATCAGTGAACCGTATCCGATGAAATATGTCAGATTGTGCTTTCTGCACACGCGGTCTATCTCGCATGCGATCTGCAGCGCCAATGCCTGTTTTTCTGCAAGCGTAAGTTCCTGCATGGCTTCTCCTTTTTTCCGTAATCAGTTTGTCTTTCTGTCTGCCCGCTTCTGCTTGCAGCGCAGCTTGATCTCATTCAGGATATAAATCCCGAGCAGCGCCGAAAGCACCATCACCAGCGAAACCGCATACTGATGCAGCAGATGCTCGCTGTCAAGCCCTGTCCACGCCGCAAATTTTGCCGAGAGCACCGGCTTTTCAATCCGGTAGAAGATTTTGTGCAGCGCGTAAAAGATCAGGCTGTTGCGTCCGATATAGGACAGAAATGCGTTCTTTCCGATTTTCACGGAAAGCGCAGTAATCAGGATAATGCCGGCTGCATTTCCGATCAGATAACAGAAAATATTGCCGACAGAGTTTTCATACATATCAAAGCGGAACCCGCTGCGGTATTCCAGCACCGTCAGACCGATGCTCAGCACAGCAGCCGCCGCCACAACCGGCAGACGGTTCAGCGGAATCTCCTTCTCGCGGACCGTGTAGCCGAAATCCACAATGATCATCACCATCAGCACGATATCCGGATGCCACGGAATCGGCACCGTCGGCGCGAGAAAGCTGATGTAGCAGAATCCCGCGAGCATCGCAGCCGCCGAAATGATATGCCGGAGCATTGCGTTCTCTTTTGTCGCCTTCAGCACGAGGTAGAACAGCACATCCATCAGGAAGATTGCAGGCAGAAACCAGCAGTTTCCGTGATAATCCGTGCCGCGCATCTGCAGAAAGATGCCCGCCGTGCGCTGCAGGAACAAGCCCATTGAAAATGCGCGGTCATGCACCGTGCTGACCGTTGTTTCAAACACAAGCCAGATCACGGAATAGACTGCATAGGGCAGCAGAATGGATTTGACACGGGATTTGCAAAGCGCACCGAGTGTTGCATACCGCTCCGGATGAAAGGTGTATCCTGTGCAGAAGAAGAACAGTCCGAGGTGAAAGGAATACATCCAGACTGCATCCGCCTTGCTCAGCATCGAATGCCCGAGCATCACAAACAGAATGCCGAATCCCTTGACGATATCCACCCATTCGATTCGTTTCGCCATACATCCTCCCGTTATTTCTTCGTCAGCCGGATATTGGGCAGCGTGACGCTGATATCCCAGAGGCTGGTTATTTTCTTCGGTCTGTGGTAGCTGAACGCGATCATCAGCATCGTGATAAAGAAGCGGGTGATCACGGGTTCAAATCTTGCAAACGAAACGGTCAGCATCTGGAACGCGATGCAGAGTAATGCCATATTCCGCGCATTGACCTGCCTTGCGGCGCGGATAAACACGCGCTCTGTCCAGAAGCCGAACAGGAACGAATACAGCACCACGCTGACATAGTGGAAATCCAGATAGAAATAATAGAAGACCGTTACAAAGCCGTTGAAGCGCATATCGGTGCCTCTGCCGATCCAGTAGACGGGCTCGGTGTTGAGGTATTCCGTGATTGTGTAGAACCACGCGGGATAATCGTGAACGATATGCAGCTTTTTCAGGACAAGGAACACCAGCTGAATCGGTGCCTTGAAGACGCATGCGCCGAGTGCCCAGTAATGATTCTCGCGCACCTTCGGCAGATAGTATCTGTCCACATGCGGCATGCATCCGACAAAATATTTATAATAGTTCTGCGCCAGATCGGAAACACCGCGCGCAAACGTGACAACCACGATGACTGCCACGGCGACGGTTCCGGCGCCGAGGATCAGCTTTTTGATCTGCTTCGGGAAGTGTACCCGCTTTTTCGAGACCATAAAGACGATCAGAATATCAATCAGAACATACAGAATCGGCAGACGTCCGCCGCTCGTCAGGATCAGCAGCGTCAGTGCCGCGATCGAAATGCAGAGCAGGAACTTATCCTTTTTGCCGATGATCATATCCACGATGCAGATGATCGGCAGATAGCTCAGGATCGGCTGAATGATGAAATAGCGGATCGAATACATCAGTCCGCCGCCGCCGTACATCTCACTTTCCTTGTTGTTGAACAGGGAAAAGCGGATATAAATCAGCGAATAGCCGCGCAGCAGATAGGAAAGCGCGACCAGCGCAAGGCTGCCCATATATATGACTGCGATGATGCCCAGCACATACACAAGCTTATAGTTCAGCGTGACGCTGCCCGCCTGCGCGGAGCACCGCTTGCCGCTCATGTTGCCGAAGAATGTTCCGGCTGCAAAGCTCAGCAGCCCCAGCAGTACCATTGCATAGGTTGCATTCGAGGTCCCGTACATGCCGAACAGCTGCATGCCTGCGCCGATGGAGATCAGTCCCCAGAGCAGCGCAAAAAATGTCAGCGGATTATAGATCACATGATCCCGCTGCCAGCCTGCAAAGGCTAATATGATACCGCAGAAGCCGATCAGCCAAGCCATGCGATTCCTCCTCCGTTTGTTGTTCCATCAGTTTACAATCTTAATAAACAGTTTATACAGTGCCGGATGAATCAGAATCGTTGTAATTCTGATCTTTTTGCTCAGATTCATCGCCGGAGAGCCGTAAGCGCTGAACACATGCTTTCTCAGATAGGAAAACACCATTTTATAATCCGGATGCGATTTTTCCAGCCCGTTCATCACCATTTTCTCGCCGAGCACCAGATAGGCATCGAGCAGTCTGCCCTCTGCAAGCTTTGTCAGTGCAGGCCATTTTTTCGTGATGTATTCGAGGTTTTTGCTGTGGGCTTCAATCCGGTTCTTATCGCGCGGTTTATAGGCACCGGTCTTGATGCTGCCCTCTCTGTGGACATAATAATAGCCCGCATAGGGGGTATAGACCGCCTTTTTGATCTGGTCGAGAATATCCATGATCACGAAGGCATCCTCCGAGACCTTGCCGTAGGGATATTCCACATGATCAAAGAGCTCCCGCTTGTAAAGCTTGGTCACAGCATGCACAGATTCCTTTTTGCTGAGCAGGATCTCGCGGATGGTCTGCTCCTGTGTCCATGTCTCGGCGGATTTGTCATTGTTATCGTTCTTCACATTGCTGCCGTAGACATCCGCATAGCCGCACATGGAAAGATCGGCGCCGGTCTTTTTGAGATTGTTCAGCAGCACCTCAAACATATCCGGCTTGATGTAGTCATCGCTGTCGATCAGCCCGATATAGGGCGCCGAAGAATGCCGGATACCGACGTTTCTGGCATCGCTCAGACCGCCGTTCTCCTTGTGGATCACGGTGATTCTGGAATCCTTCTTCTCCCATGCATCACAGAGTGCGCCGGAAGAATCCGTTGAGCCGTCATCAACCAGAATGATCTCGATATCCTGCACGGTCTGCTTCACAACAGAATCCACGCATTTGTCAAGATACTGCTCGACATTGTAAACCGGCACAATTATGCTGATGATTGCCATACTTTTTATACTCCTGAAACCGCGGTCAGAGGCCCGTTTCCGGCGCTGCTCTGCCGCAGGGATGATTCACTGGAACATGACTGTTCTGGTCAGCAGAGCGGGCAGCTCATAGCCGTCCCAGATCAGGTCGAAGTCCATTGTCTTGCCGACCGGCACAACGCGGTCAATGCCCTTGACACCGGAGCAGATCAGCTTTTTGAGCGCCTCTGTCCCGCCGATATAGCCGACGGTCTGGCATTTTTTATCGTTGCAGAGCGCGCGGAGTGCAGAGAAATCATCGCAGTCATATTCATAGAAATAGCCGCTGTTGTCTCTGTAATCCATCAGGAACGCCGGCACCTCGGGCACACGGACGCGCACGATCAGATTGTCATCATGCGGTTCGATTTTGCAGCCGGGCAGTGCCGCGGCGATCAGATAGCTGCTTGTCAGCTTGTTGACGCCCTGAATCGGCTGGAAGGTGTATTTCTTCTCGACGAGCGCGTGCAGCTTTTCCCAGAAAATCTGCTTTGCCTGCTCGCGGCTGCTGCCTGTCCAGATGATAATGCGCGGGCTGGTGCAGGCATTCTGGTCGGAGAAGAAGGTATCGTTATAGAAATCTTCGGCAGTCTTTTCCTTGTTCTCAATGGCAAGGTAGCTGTCCGAATCAATGACTGCGAAGGAATAGCGGTCTGCAAAGGTCACTTCTCCCGCACGCGGCGGCAGCGGCGATTTGCGGACCTCGGCGATCGTGCGGTCGCCGCCCCAGATGATTCTCGTATCCGCGACGGAGGAGAACTGATCGTTGATATCCTGCTCTCTGCCGTAGCGCACAAGCAGGACATACGGGCGCATTTCCGGATACTGCTCCAGAACCGTGTTGAACGCCCTGACAATCACGGAGACCTGCGGGAAATCCTTGGAGGGCACGCGGACAACATTCGCGTTGCCTGTCAGCAGGCCGGAGACGAGCGAGAACGCAAAGTTCACCGGCACATTGGAGGGCGCGATATGGAACGCGACGCCCTTGCCGAGCTGAATCCCCTCTTTGTTTTCCGCAAAGCGTGCTTTCAGTCTGAGCAGAGATGCCTTTCTGATCCAGAAGCCCCATGTGACCACATCGGAAAATGCCTTTGCGGTGCGGTCCTTGAGCAGCTCCTTGGAGACCTCGTTCAGGAAATCCAGAATATCCTCAGCAAAGGCTTCCTTTGCAGGAACCTCCGGCAGCGATGCAGCAAGCTCTGCACTGCCGGTCAGAAAGGTGACCTTTTTTTCGAGAAGCTCTTTATTTAAACTTGTCTGCATAAGTATCACTGCACCCCCTGATCTCTGCATTTTTCAGTCTGCCGTTGATCTTGAAATACTTGCCCTTTCTGCCGCAGGGACAGTCATCCTCGCCGAGCAGGACGCCCTCGTCCTCTGTCAGCAGGCTGTGTCCCGGATAGGATTCCGGAATCGCCGAAACAACCTGAATGATACCGGTCTCGCCGATGCCGCACTCCGAGAAATCAAGCGGATTGCGGATAATGACGTCAGAAAAGATGCTTGCATGCAGATGCCCGCACTCGCATTCCATATAGATGCAGCCGGTCTGCTCCACCATGCCGTAGTAATCGTGGATGGATTCGAGCCCGCAGACATCCTTGAGCCGCCGGTGGAATTCATCGTGGCTGACCGCCTCGCTGACGAGCTTTTTCCATCCGCCGCCGTGGATCAGGATACCCTGCGAGAAATCAAATTCGATTCCCTCCGCCTTCAGCCGCACCAGTTCCTTATAGAAATGCTGCCAGATCATGAATGTGAATCCGAACATCAGAATCTTCTGACCCTTATATTTCTCGAGGAACTCGCGCACCGCCTCGACATCGAGCTTCATATCGTCATCGAGCGCATAGATTTTCTTTGCGCCGAAGATCGAGAAGCCCAGAATGCCTGCGCCTCTCGCGGAGAACATCAGGCGGTTCTTGACAACGCTCGGGCAGTCGATGATGATCATCGGCATGCGGCCCGAACCGGTGAACTCGGAAACGATCTTCACCATTGTCTTCTGCTGATTGGAGGATGTGTTTCTGTCAAGATAGATTTTGCTGACAGCCTGACCGGTTGTACCGGAGGAGGTCATCGTCTTGACAACATCCTCCTGCGGGACGGATTTCAGCTCCAGCTCCTTGAACAGCCGGACGGGCAGAAACGGGATATCCTTATAGCTTTTGCATGCATCCGCAGAGAACCCGACGCTGCTGAGCATATCAGCATACTGCGTGCAGTTTTCGCGGTGCAGCGCCGTCAGCTCCAGCAGACGCTCTGTCAGGAGCTTTTCCTTCTCCTGCTTGTTCAGCGAATACGGCGCGATGGAAAGGAGTTCTTCATATGTCATCTTCTCACCTCAAAGCACATGAATTTGCAGCCCTTTGCTGCCGTTCGGTTATTCCCCTCTGTACACGGTGAAGTGAGACTGTGTACGCTTTTCAGGGGGCGGCGGCGTCATATAGTCGCCGTAGACAGATTCGAGAATTTTCTCCGTGCCGGACGGAATGCGGACCTTGAGTCCCTCAAACTCGCCGTAGCGGACGCCTTCAAACCACTTGCGCGGGAAGACGGATTTATCGGTGTAGACACCGGTCGAGCCGTGTACATACGTACACTCATCGAATTTATACTTCGTGCGGAATTTCTTGATGTGATTGAAGCATTTGACAATATCCATGCGCTTGCCGATCCCGAGCTTCTTGTTCATGGAGATCAGGAACTTTCTGCCCTTGGATTTATCCTTCAGATGCCACACGCCCTGCATTGCAGCACGCGGGAAGCTGATGATCGCATACCACACACGGAACCGGAAGCAGTGCAGCTTGATGCCGAGCTTCGAGGAGGGCATGCCGTCCATCGGGAGGACATCAATCCACGGGAAACCGACCTTCTTCTGATCGTCGAGATCAAATTCAACCTTCAGATTCTGGTCTTCGATCGAGATACCGGGCTTCCATCTGAAAAACGCCTTGCTGTCCTTGATGGAGTAGTAATCCACAACATACTGCGGCAGCTCCTTCTGACCGATCTTGAGAAACTTCTCAAAATCCGGACGCGGCATCCAGACATCAATATCATCGTCCCACGGAATATAACCCTTGTGGCGGACTGTTCCGAGCAGCGTGCCGTATGCCATATAATAGCGCAGATTGTGTTTTTCGCAAACCTCAGTATACGCCTTCAGAATCTGAAAGCATACCGTCTGAATTGTTCGCAGATCCTGATCAATCTTCTCAGGTTCTGACATATGCCAAATACCTCCCGTTTCAATTCTTTTATCTTACCGGCAGCGGCGCATCTGCTCTGCGATGACCGCACCGATTTCCGCATAATGTTCCCGAATAAAAAAATGATTGCCCGTAAACGCATAAAACGCAGCAGAACCGGTGAAAAACCGCTTCCACTGTTCCATGTCGCCGCGCGGCGTATCCGTTTCCGAGTAAAAAACAACTGCCGGAATATCTGTTTCCAGTTCCAGCGCTTCAAATCTGTATTTGCCGATGATCGAATAGTCGGCGCGGTAAAGCGGCAGATAGGTGCGCCAGAAAATCCGGTTGTTGAGCAGCTTCTCCGGCACAGCGCCGAAGCGGACTGTCCGCTCCATGACCTCTGCATCCATTTCGCTGCTGTCAAAGCCTGCAAGCTCCGCCTTTGTCTGCGGCTCATGCGCCGCAAGGAACACGCAGCAGGGCTTCGGCATATCCGCATCGCGCAGAATCCGCTTCAAGACCTCAGCAAGCGAGATGGTTCCCATGCTGTAGCCAAAGAGCGCATAGGCGCCGCCCCGATACTGCGCGCGCAGCTTTGCATACATATCATCCGCCAGCGCATCGAAGTCCTCGTAAAAGGGCTCCCTGTGTCTGGCGCCGTGGCCGGCATATTCCGGCGCGATGATCTCAGTCTCCGGCAGAAAGGCGGCAAGCGGCTCAAAAAAAGCCGCATTTCCGCCTGCATAGGTGAAGCAAAAAAGCTGATCACTCATAATACTTTGCCAGATCCTTATAAAGTGTTTTGCCGGAATCGTTCTTCGGGATCTCATCAATGACGATCGTCTTGAACGCAGCCGGATTCAGCTTTGTCTTTTCGATCACGAAATCCCGGACGGCATCTGCCACAGCAGCATCCGTCACAAAGATGAACATGTGGTCATCCTTGCCCGCGGTTGCAGCCTCAATGCCGAATTTGCCCTTGATCAGGCGGTCAACCTCATCGAGATTGACGCGGTTGCCGTAGATCTTGAGGAAGCGCTTTTTTCTGCCGACGATATAATAGTAACCGTCTGCATCGAACTGCGCCATATCGCCGGTTTCCAGCACGCCGCCGCGCTCATCGCCCTTTGCGAGATCCGCGCCGCATTCTGCATAGCCCAGCGTGACATTTCTGCCCTCATAGACAAGCTCACCGGTGGTCAGCGGCTCGGTGATCTCCTTGCCGTTGACGTCGATCAGGTGAAATTTTCCGCCCGGAATCGCAATGCCCATTGAGCCCTTCTTCTCCACCGCCTTCTCCGCCGGCAGATAGCCCATACGCGCAGTTGCCTCGCACTGACCGTACATGACAACAAAGCGCTTGCCGCTCTCGGCGGCATAGGCAGCGAACTTCTCATGCAGCTCCGGCAGAATCTTGCCGCCTGCCTGCGTCATATAACGCAGCGACGGCAGCTTCATGCGGTAGAAGCGGAGTCTGTCCAGCATCTCGTAGGTATACGGGACGCCGCCGAACGAAGTCGCCTCAGACTCCTTGAAGAAGCTCCAGAATTCCTTTTGCATCAGCGTTTTCTCGGTCATGAGCAGCGTTGCGCCGACAAGGAAATGGCTGTTGATGATCGAGAGACCGTAGGTGTAGTTCATCGGGAGCGTTGTGATCGGGCGCTCAGTCGCATCCAGTTCCAGATACTGCACGATCGCGCGCGCATTATCGAGAATATTCTCATAGGACTGCCGCACAAACTTCGGCGAGCCGGTCGAGCCGGAGGTCGTCAGGAGCAGTGCGAGCTCGTCATAGAGCGGGTAGTTCGCGGTAAATCCGGTTTTGAGCAGCAGATAATCATAAAGTTCAAAGACCGGCTGCATCTGCGGGAACTGCGCTGCCTGATCCTTCGGCGCCCAGAGGTACGCCGGTTCATAGGTCTCGAGCAGATGCGAAAGCAGCTCCGATTCCAGATGGCTGTTGAGCATCACCGGCACGATGCCGTGGCTCAGAAAGCTGTAATATCCGAATGCCGAACCGATCTCGTTGCGGCACAGTGAGAACACAAGACATCTCCCGCCGACGGCCTCTGCCAGTTCGTCAGCGTGCAGTCCCAGTTCTTTGTATGTGACCTGACGGTTCTGATCGTCCTGTAAAGCAACCGATTCGCCGAATCCGGAAATGTCCCAGATCTGTTTCATCAGAATGTCACCCCGTACTCATCCTTCGCAAGAATCTCCTTGCCCTTTTCATAGGAGCTGAAGTCGATGATGTCATCGGTATCCATCATGATATCGAATGCATCCTCGAGTGCAGCGATCAGGGACATATGACCGACGGAATCCCATGCTGCGATATCCTGATACTTCAGACCCTCGAGCTGATCCTCGCCGATCTCAAAGGTGTCCGTAAATGCCTGATTGTACTTTTCGAGATTATTCATGATTCTTCTTTCCTTTCATCACATGTGCGCGCCCTGAAGCGCTGCAAGAATTTTGTTTTTCATGCATTCGGCGGTCAGCCCGCTCTCCTGCATCTGATACGGATAGCTGCCGGAATGCACAAACAGATCGCTGATACCGACCGGTATCACCGGCTGATGTGCGCCGCGCTCGCAGAGCACCTCTGCAACGGCGCTGTAAAGTCCGCCGTAGATGCTGTGCTCCTCTGCCGCGACAAGCAGCTTGTGATTTGCATTTGCCTCTAAAACAGCTTCGCGGTCAAGCGGCTTGACCGTGTGCATGTTGAGCACCGAGCAGGATACATCGGATGCCTCAAGCAGCTTCGCCGCCTGCATCGCAACCGAAACCATCGAGCCGGATGCGATGATGCAGACATCTGTGCCCTCGCGCAGTGTCACCGCCCTGCCGATCTCAAAGTCATAATCCTCTTTGTAGACGATCGGCGTGTTCATCGGGCCGGTCAGGCGGATATAGGTCGGATCCGGCGTTTTTGCCGCAGCCGTCACCGCCTTGACGATCTCCGTGCAGTCCGCCGGAGAAATCACGGTGATATTCGGCAGGGCGCGCATCAGTGCGACATCCTCCACGCTGATATGCGTTGCACCGAGAATGCCCGCGCCGTAGCCTGCCGTCAGACCGATCAGCTTGATCGGCAGCTTCATATAAGACATGTTGACGCGCACCTGATCGGCGCAGCGGGAGGCGCAGAAGCTCGCGTAGGTGTTGACAAACGGGATGAATCCCTCTTTTGCAAGACCGGCGGCTGCTGCAAGCATATTCTGCTCTGCGATGCCAAAATTATACAGTCTGTCCGGATGGGCAGCTTTATAGCGCTCCAGTCCCGAAAAGAAGCAGAGATCCGCTGTCAGCATCAGCGTCTCCGGCATTGTTTCGGCGAGCTCGAGCGCAGCCGTTCCGAAGGCACCGCTCGGGCCGAGCAGCGACCATGTCCGGATATTTTTCTTATTGATCTCAATCATTGCTGTTCCCCAATTCTGCAAGCGCCTGCTCGTACTGATCCTTTGTCAGCGCGGCATTGTGGAATTTCCAGTTGTTTTCCATAAAGGAGATTCCCTTGCCCTTGACGGTATGCGCCAGAATCGCAAGCGGCTTGTCTCCGCGGTGTGCATAGGCATCGAGGATTGCAGCCGGATCGTGTCCGTCAATCTGGATGGTATCCCAGCCGAAATCCTGCCATTTCTGCTCAAACGGTGCCATGTTCATGACCGTTTCGGTATCGCCGTCATACTGGATCGCATTCATATCGACAACAGCGACGAGCTGATTCAGCCCGAAGTGACTTGCACTCGCTGCTGCCTCCCAGACGGAGCCTTCATCGCATTCTCCGTCTCCGAGGAACACAAAAACGCGCGATTCGGTATTCTGCTTCCGCTGCAGCGCCAGTGCAACACCGACACCGAGCGAGAGTCCCTGTCCGAGGCTGCCGCTGGCAAATTCGATGCCGTTCAGCCCGTTCAGCGAGGGGTGACCGCCGAGTCTGCTGCCGTCCTGCTTGAAAGTCGCAAGCTCCGATTCCTCGATGATGCCCGCCTCTGCCATTGCAGGATAGAGTGCCATTGCCGCATGTCCCTTGCTGAGGATCACGCGGTCTCTGCCCTCCCATTCAGGATCATCCGCATGAAACCGCAGACATCCGGAATAGAGGCAGGTCAGCAGCTCCACGATCGAGAGGCTGCCGCCGAGATGTGCGCCCGTTTTTCCGACGTTCCATGTCATCTCAATGATACGGCGCCGGTTTTTCAGCGAGAGCGCACGGCATGTTTCAATCAGCTTTGCATCAGCCATCACATACCTCCGTCTACGCGGATTACTTGTCCTGTCATATAGCTTGCGCAGTCACTCGCGAGAAATGCGATGACATTCGCAATTTCCTCCGGTCTGCCCATGCGCTTCATCATGATCTTGGAGAGAATCTCGTTTCTGAGGTCATCCTCAATCTGCGCACCCATGCTGGTTTCGGTCATGCCGGGGGCGACCGCATTGACGCGGATGCCGTTCGGCGCAAGCTCTCTTGCGAGCTTCTTTGTGCCGCCGATGACAGCCGCCTTGCTCGCAGCATATTCATACTGTGCCGGATCGCCGTCAATGCCGGCAATCGAGGCAACGTTGACGATGCTGCCGCTCTGCTGCCGCAGCATCAGTCTGGAGATATACTGTGTCAGGAGTGTGAGGGCAAAAAAGTTGACCTCAAACACCTTTTTCATCTTGTCCATGCCGGTCATGTGAAAGCTGGTGCTGTCCGCCGCGATGCCCGCGATATTGGCGAGGACATCGACGGAGACCTTCTTCGAGCGGATCTGCTTGACCGCCTCCTTGACCTGCTCCTCATCGGTGACATCAAAGTAAACCGGCTGAATCCAGACGCCGTGTTTCTCCGCGATTTCCGCCCACTGCGATTCAAAGCGCGGATTCTGACGGAACTCGCACGCCCAGATATTGGCGCCGTTTGCCGCAAAGCACTCAACAGCAGCCATACCGATACCGCCGCCGGCGCCGGTGATGACTGCATTTCTGTTATCCAGAATCTTCATGACAAAAAATCCTTTTCTTCAGATTTCAAAGATGTTTCGTAAGGCAGTAGCTCATTTCCTCGACCTGATAATCAAAGAGTGCGTGCAGCTTCAGAATCGGGAGATTATTGGAGGACACGCCGGTCACGATTTTTCTGTAACCGTTCTGTGCCGCATATTTCGTGATCATAAAGATCGGTGCAAAGCCGAGTCCCTTGTCCTTATGCGCCGGCAGCACGCCGCCGAGGAACGCATTGGCAGTTGCCGGATCGGGCTTTGCGCAGATATCAAAGGCGACCGGCTCATCCTTATAGCGGATGATCAGCAGATCGGCGCCCTGTTCGAGCACATCCTTTGTCCAGCAGGCATACCGGTTGCCGGCAGCCGCCTGTCCGAATGCGGGGTCTCTTGCGACCTTATCGGTTGTGAACATCTCACCGCTCCGGATGACATCGAGCACCATCTGCGTTTCTGCCTCCGTCGCGATTGTGCAGGAGAGGAACGGTTCAAACCGCTGATAGATCCGCGGCATTTCGACCGCACCTTTCAGCTTCCGGCTAATCCGCAGATTTGTCTCGATCATCCGGAATCCCGCATCCTGTGCGTGCAGCAGCACATCGGTATTGCCGCACGGAATATGCATCACCTGATACACCTCGGAATGCGCTGCAATCTCCTGTGCAATATCCGCCCAGCTGTCCTTCGGTTCGATCATGAACTCTGCGCTGGACGGCACGCCGAGATTGCGCGTTTCCCACGGCGTCAGCTTTACAATCATCTCTTGTTCTCCTTTATTTCTTCTCGGTGATTGTCTTGCCTTCCTCGTCTCTGTATACGCCTTTTCGCAGCAAGACAGTGGAAATGGTGCGGAAAAAGATTTTTACATCGAGCAGAAACGAGACATTGTTTGCATAGTAGACATCTTCCTTGAAGCGCTCATGCAGATCAATGCTGTTGCGGTGATACGCCTGACTGTAGCCGGTGAGTCCCGGACGGACATTCAGCTTCTGATCCTCATCGCCGCGGTAGACATCAAGTGCATCCGGCAGGTCGGGGCGCGGGCCGATCAGGCTCATATCGCCCTTGAGGATGTTGAGAATCTGCGGCGTTTCATCCAGCGAAGTCTTGCGGATGAATCTGCCGATCTTCGTCACTCTCGGGTCCTCATCGCCGTTGTAGGTGCTGCCGTCCTCATTGCGGAGATCCGGCGCATTGACGCGCATCGAGCGGAACTTATACATCTTGAATACCTTTTTGCCCCTGCCCAGACGCGGTGCGTTGTAGAACACCGGTCCCTTATCCTCGATCACGATAAACGGCGCGATGAAGATGAAAATCAGCGCAAAAAAGGGCAGCCCGATCAGTGCGATCAGAATGTCAAGTAATCTTTTCACAAACTTTCCGTACATAAATCACGATTCTCCCGTGTAAAGATCAGGCATGAAAGCCGTACTCCGCGAGCACAGCGGTATAGGTCTCAATGACAACAGCGACATCCTCATCCGTCAGGCAGGTGTGCAGCGGCAGCGTGATCTCGTTTGCGAACTGCGCATATGCATTCGGATAATCCTTGATGTCAAAGCCGAGCTTTTTGTATGCGGTGTGCATCGGCAGCGGCTTGTAGTGGACATTGCAGGAAACGCCCCGCTCTGCCATCTTGATGATGATCTCAGAGCGCTGCTCCGGCGTGATGCCCGGTACTCTTGTGATATAGAGGTGACCGGAGGATGCATAGTCCTCGGTATAATGCGGGAGCGTCAGGATGCCGAGCGGCTTGAATGCTGCATCGTAGCGCTCGATGATCTGCTTTCTGCGTGCAAGCATCGCAGGATAGCGCTGCATCTGTGCAAGGCCGAGCGCCGCAGCGATATCGGTCATGTTGCACTTGTACCATGTGCCGACGATATCATATTCCCATGCGCCGAGCTGCGTTTTTGCCAGTGCGTCCTTGCTCTGACCGTGCAGGCTCAGGAGCTGCAGCTGATGATAAATCTCCTCATCGTCGATGCCGTCGATCGTGCGCCATGTCAGTGCGCCGCCCTCAGCGGTGGTGAAGTTCTTGACAGCGTGGAACGAGAACGACGAGAAATCAGCGATGCTGCCTGCCATTCTGCCGTGCCACTGTGCGCCGAAGGCATGTGCCGTATCCGCGCAGACTGCCACTCTGCCGATTGCCTTCTGAATTTCGTTCGAGGGCTTGAACAGCGCCTTCTTGCGCTCGACAATCGCGAAGATGCGGTCATAATCGCAGGGAACGCCTGCCAGATCAACCGGAATGACCGCCTTGGTCTTTTCGGTGATTGCAGCTTCCAGTGCGTCATAATTGATTTCGAGACTGTCCTTTTCGATGTCCACGAGCACAAGCTTTGCGCCGACATGGCAGACAACGGAAGCAGACGCCGTATAGGTATATGCGGGGACGATGACTTCATCGCCCTCCCCGATGCCGAGGATGCGGAGTGCCATTTCCGCGCAGGCGGTCTGCGAATTCAGACATACCGCACGGTTGACGCCGACATACTCTGCGATCTCTTTTTCAAGCTTCTTGGTGCGCGGACCGGTGGTGATCCAGCCGGAGCGAAGTGCATCGCTCACTTCCTGTATTTCCGCCTCGGAAATATCAGGCGGGCTGAAGGGAATGGTCTTGTGTTCTTGCTCTCTCAACTTTCTAAATCTCCTTTTCACTCATGTGCAGCGCCTGGCGCTCTGAGGTATTGGCTATCGTATTCTCAGCCCGCAGCAGGCATCTGCCGCAAGCCGGTCACTGTCTGTATTCAGCTTGTCAAAAGGAATTGCTTTGCGATGATTCTCTGCGCATGTCTATCCGCCCGTCCGAAAAAATCCGGATACAGCAAAACCACGCCGGAAAAATCCTCAGCACGCACAGGCTTGTGCGGTGCAAGTGCAGCAGAAAAATCCGGCAGGTGTTTTCCGTCCCTTCCGGAGCAGTGAAAGGTTCGCTTTCAGCAGGACGGGGCGGGGCGCCCGTGCCTTGTCATTTCTTTGCGCATAGAGTCAAATTTCGGCGTAGATTCTATATATTGCCAGATTGCATTCAGAGCCGGTTATCCGCCGGTTTTCGCGGCAGATCTTCAAAAGGGCATAGGGGCGCTCTCTGTTACATTATATTATAGCACGAGGAATGGTGTTTGTCAATACCCCACAAAAACATCCCATGCGGTTTGTGAAAAACGCCTAGTATTCAGGATTGCTTTTCGTCACTTTTCCCGTATAATGATATCAAAAAACAAGATATTTCGCAGCTTTCCGGAAAGGCGCAGTTTTTGGGGCGTCACCAGCAAAACAGCGCGATTTGCCGCAAATAAAAAATGTCCTAAACGCTCATAGAAAAGCATTCAGGACATTTTGCAATATGGAGACAAGGGGACTCGAACCCTTGACCTCACGGATGTGAACCGTGCGCTCTAACCAGCTGAGCTATGCCTCCGTAGCGCTGCCAGATTATTATAACACAATCCGCGGGATTTGTCAAGCCCCCATTTTTTTTTTGCCGGATTTCCGCGCCGGACGGCTCACTCTGTCAAAAAGGTATCGCTTCGCGATGATTTATAATGGAGCGCTGCCCCAAACCCCGCCAAAGGGATACTATCCCTTTGGAATCCCAATATAGTGAAAATTAGAAAAAACGTATTTTTATCCTGCATCTCATAATGGGATCTTAAGGGCTGGCAGCTCTTAAGCAGTGGTTGGGCGACGGAGTCCCCATTTATAATTCGTCAGAGACACTTTATCTGAAAGCTGAGCCGTCCGGTTTCAAATCCGGACGGCTCGATGCTTTGATTCAGATTACAGCGTCGGGAGCTGCGGGGTGCTGTCCTCCGCCTTGGGCTCCTTCGGCTTGCCGAGCGCCCAGCCGAACGCCGTGCCGCAGATGCCGCCGACAATATGCGCCATCTGGGAGATGCCGTCATTCGGGTGGATCACCGCGTTGATGATCTGACCGCTCAGATACAGAATCGCAACCAGAATCAGCGTGATCGGAATGCTGCCCTTTTTGTAATTCGCAAAGGAGCTGAGCAGGATCAGCATGAAGACAATGCCGCTTGCGCCGAGCAGTGCGCTCTTGAAAATCAGAATCTGGATCAGACCCGTGACAACCGATGTGATCGCGATCATCTCAAGCAGCAGCTTCGAGCCGTACTTCTCCTCCATAAGCGGACCGAGCAGTAAGATATACATGAAATTTCCGAGGAAATGCGAATAATCCGCGTGACCGAGCACATGCGTGAACAGCCGCACATAGGTCATCGGATTCGCCCACCCTGAGGCGTATACGGAGAAAATATACTTGTTTGTCCAGCCGTGCGTGATGAAGTTCAGCAGAAGCGCGACCGCTGAGATGAGCGTCATCGTCAGAATCACAGGCGAGTTGTACTGGAATTTTGCAAAAATCTTTTTCATGTCAGTTTCCTCCGTTTTTGTTGTTTTTTGTTATATGCAGAATGGCTGCACAGACAGCGCACGAATGCGCCGTCTGTACAGCAAATGCACATATTCAGATGAGTTTTGCGATTGTTTTCAGAATCAGAATGACATCGTCGCCGTCCGGCTTGCCGTCCTTGTTCATATCGGCATTGAGCTTGCCCTGCGTCTCAATTTTCGCCGTTGTATCCTCAGCATTGAAGCGGGCAAGCAGAACAGCATCGGAAACATCCACTGTTTTATCGAGATTGACGTCACCCCGAAGACCCGCCTGCTGTGCAGGCTCGGTGGTCTTTGCAGGCGCAGTTGTTGTCTGCTTGGGTTCCGTGGTCTGCTTCGGCTGATCGGTGCCGCTGCCCTTGAACAGATCCTTCGGCAGCTCATCGAGCGTGACGCAGAAATCGCTGTTGTAGAGCTTCTTGACTTCATCCTTATCCTGATACTTTTCACCGGTGACGAACGGAGTATCGGCGGTGTCATACCACGGGCAGAAGTAGAGCCAGTAGGCATGCTCGACTTCCATGTTGTTCATGCTCGGGATCGAATCGTTCTCTGCCATCGCGACCATCTTGCCGCCGTCCACATATCCGACGAGCTTATAGAAGATGCCGGTCTCTGCATCGAGGTTCGGTCCGGAGGTCTTTCCGTCGTGCCGGTTATATTGAGTATTATACTTATCAAACGCCGCAATGTCAACCCTTTTTTCACCGGAATACCAAAGTGCGGAGTCATCCGACCATGCATAGAGGTTCTGCTCCCAGATCAGATTGTGCAGTCCGTACTCGTTTTCGAGGGTATCCTGCAGGAATGCCCAGAGCTCCTTATAGACCTCTGCGCCCTCCTTTGCCCACCAGAACCATGCGCCTTTTCCGTCCTTGCCGCCGTTGCCCTCAGCCTCGTGGAACGGGCGGAAGATCACCGGAACGCCTGCCTCCTGAATCTTTGTGAGCTCCGCTGCGAGATACTTCATGCAGAGCTGGAAGTAATCGTATTCGGCGGTGCCCTTCTTGAGGCAGTTTGCAGCGACGAAATCGGTCTTTTCGGTATAGGTGGTCTTGGAGAAATCGAGCGGCTCGCCGAGCGTGTAATCCGCCATTCTCGTCGGGACGTTGATATGCCACGAAGCCGTGCAGATGCCGCCCTTTTCATTTGTCCATTCGATCATGCGGTCTGCAACGCCGTCATCCCAGCGGTAGCAGGGGCAGTAGCTGCCGAAATCAAAGCCCTGAATCGCCGGATATTTGCCGGTCATCTCGTGGATGAGGTTGATATCGTTGTTATAGTTGTTATAGGTATAATTGCGGTTCTGGGTGCTGTAGGTGTAAACCTGACCGTCCTTGCCGGTGCAGTGCCAGTAGAACTCGTTGCCCTGCTCATCCTTATCCTTGCTTTCGCGGTCGATTTCATAGGTGTTGCCGTCGGAATCGACGCAGGAATCCGAGGCTGCATCATAGCGGATCGTGGTCTGCACCTGATTGCCGCCGCCGTAGATCTGCTGCTGACCGGAGAGAATCTGCTTGCCGTAAACGCTGTGCAGATACTGCATCAGAGCCTTGGTCTCGGGCGTTGCATCGGGATCGCAGGGAACCGCGCTCGCCTTGGAAAGATCAGGGAACTCTGCCGCGGTGACGGTCACATAGTCAATCGCCATGTAGCCGTACTTGTTGACAAAGTCGATCGTGTTCTTGCCCTTGTTCAGGCGCACCATGCCGAAGTCGAAATCCGTCCACTCCTTTGTATAGGGAACGGTGGTGTGATACTCACTGCCGTTGACCTCGACGGTCTGATAGCGGCCCTCCTCATTGAGGATCTGTGCGCCGTGAACGGTGATCGCATACATGCCGTCCGCAGGCACTTCCATCGTGAAGCCGAGCGTTGCATTGGTCAGATAGGCAAAGCCCTCGCCGCTGTAGCCCGGCAGCTCGTTCTCATAGATCTTTGTCCAGAGATCGGCGCCGGTCAGGTCTTCGCCCTCGATCCGGAACGGGGCTGCTGAATCCGCAGCCGTGACAGGCAGCGCAGTCAGTGCGCCGCAGGCGATGGCAGCGGCAGAAATGCCCGCTGTCAGCTTTCTGGAAAATGTTTTCATGGTAATCTCTCCCCTGATAAGGTTTATATCTTTCGGAACCGCAGCAATCCTGCGGTTTTCTCACTCTGATTATATCACAAATGCACAAAAAATTCAAGCGTTTCGGGTATTTTCGCTGTCATGCGCAAAGGATAAGCGCCGCAAAATCCGTTAAACTGTGAAACCTGTCAAGAACGAAATCAGAAGTAAATAATAGATGAAGTTACCGCCTTCCCCTGCCCGAAGCGCAGCTGAAACAGGGCGTTTACAAATTGGAAGAGGAATCCGCTTCGCGGATGCAATTTCAAAATGGGCACCTCTATCGCAGGTGCCCAAGCCCCCGAGCTCTTGAACGCCGGGGAATTTCGTGCTCTGCGGAGCACGACGAGGGCTCTGCCCCTCGACCCCGCAAGCCTTTGAAAAGGCTTGCGCGAAACTTTTATATTGACATCGCCGGCTGCGAAATGATAAATTCCTGTTTCGCCGCCTGCACTGGCGGCGCATCTTGACAAAGAGCAAACACCGGTGATATAATAAACATATACAATTGACGAATCCGCAGGAGGTGGAATTCATGCCGGAACTGGAATGTCTGACAACCGAAACCGAAGCGCAGTCCGCGGCGCAGAGCTGTGTGCCGGATTGCCCGTGTCAGCCCGATCAGCGCGAAAATGAGTGCTTTCCGTATTTCTCGGGCACGGAACAGAATCCCTGATGCGATACCGGTTTCAGCCGCAGGTCTACCCGGTTGCGGGCGCCGCAGGTATCTGCATCTATGACCTGAAGCAGCGGAAACTCTGGCATGCATCCGCGGACATGATGCCGCTGCTCCGGCGCGCATGCAGCGACGGGGATGCTGCGTGCTCCCCTGCCGAATCGGAACTGCTCCGGCAGATGTGTGACGCCGGTCTGCTCGAAGAAACCGACGCACCTGCGCCCTTTCCCGATATCACGGCGCTGCGCCGGAAAACAGCCGTCAGGCAGGCGTGGATTGAGCTCTGCACGGACTGCAATCTGCACTGCCGCCACTGCTACAATGAAGCATCCGGCACCGGCATCCGCATGTCACAGGCGGATTTTGCGCTGGTCTGTGATCGCCTGCAGCAGGCGGAGATCAGCGATATCCAGATCATCGGCGGCGAACCGTTCCGGCATCCGGATATCTGCGAAATGCTCGTATCTGCTGCAAAACAGTTCCGCCGCATCGAGATTTTCACAAATGGCACGCTCCTCACTGAAGCGCACTGCCGTCTGCTCAAAGCGCTGGATATCCGGCTCGCGCTCTCGGTCTATTCGGATGCGCCGGAGATGCACGATGCGGTCACGGGAATCTGCGGCTCGCACAGCGCCGTCATGCGGACAATCGAACGGCTGCGGCAGCATGCGATTCCCTTTCGCACGGCTGCAATCGCGATGAAGGGCATGGACGCCCCCGATTCCGCCGATGTTGTGCGCATGAGCGGCAGAGGCAGTCTCAGTCTGCTGACGCCGGAGCTGCTCCGCAAAAAACTCATCACAAAAGAGACATTCCGCCGCCCGCCCGATCCCGAGCGCGTGATCGCTGCGGTCAGCGGGAATCCCTGTTTTGCGCGCAAAATCTATATCGCCGCTGACCTGACGGTCTATCCCTGCGTCATGGAGCGCAGGATGCAGCACGGCAGTCTGCGGGAAAAGCCGCTCGCCGCGATGCTCGATCAGGCAATTCTGCGCTTCAGCCGCGACCGCATCCCCGCATGCAGCATCTGCGAATACCGCTATGCCTGCGCGCCCTGTCTGCCGGATGCGCTCTCGGATGATCCGGCGGAAAAGCCCTACTTCTGCACCTACGATGCCGCGAACGGCATCTGGAATGATCCGGCAGCACAGATTGCTGCCATTCTCGGAGGAAACACATGAAAAAACGCATATCCTGTCTGCTTGCCGCCGTGCTGACCTGCTGCAGCATCCCTTCCGGCACATGGTTCGAGACATCCGCTGCGGAGGACAACACGCCGCGGATCGCCGCCGCGGAAATATTCGCACAGCCCGGCGAAACGGTCACCGTCCCGCTGACTGTGCAGCACAATCCCGGCATTGCGGCGCTCAGCATCAGCATCACCTACGATGCCGGTATGCTCACGCTGCTTGACGCGCAGAGCAAACCAAACTGGGATACCGCCGTATTTCTCGCGGGCGGCGACAAAACACAAACGCCGTATCTGCTCAACTGGGATTCCGAAGCGAGCACGGATTACACCGCGGACGGCATCCTTGCAGAGCTGCGGTTTGCCGTTGCGGAGGGCGCGACCGGCGATGCCGTGATCGAAGTCGCGGTCAATCAGGAATCCACCTTCCACGCGGATTTCACCGAATCAAAATTTGAGACCCAAAACGGCATGATTCATATCGCCGCGGAGACAACCGCGCCGGTCACAACAACCGAAACCACAACGTCAACTACGGAAACCACAACATCAACCACGGAAACTACAACCTCAACCGCTGCAGCTACAACAGCCATCGAGACAACAGCTGAAACCACCGTCACGACAACCGCCGAACCGGCACAGGCTGCGTTTCTGCGCGGTGATGTGGATGACAACGGCACGGTGGATGTCACTGATGCACAGCTCACGCTTGCAGCCTATGCGCGGCGCATTGCAGGCAAGCCGCTCGGGCTGACCGATCTGCAGTTCCGCGCTGCAAATGTCAATCTTGACGAGCAGCTCAGCGTGGAGGATGCGCAGTTCATCCTGAAATATTACGCGCGCAACACTGTCGCGAAGAACCCGACCGCATGGGAGGAGCTGCTGCAGTCAAACGGATGAAGAACAAATAACAAAGCCGCTTCGGTCAGACCGGAGCGGCTTTGTGCTGCCTATTTATAAAACGGGTTTCGGGATACGAAATGCCTCATCCAAATCCGCCGGAGACAACCCTGCTCATGCGAGAAGGATTCGGCGGAGGAGGGAGAGATCGGCGGCGGTGAGCTTTTTGTCACCGTTCAGATCCGCTGCGGCTGCCTGCTCTGCGGTCAGCGCCTTCTTCGTCAGCAGATGATTCAGCAGCGCGGTGAGATCAGACTGATCGGTCTTGCCGTCGCCGGTGATATCGCCCGCCTTAAGGCTGGTTGTGAATTTGAAGCTGTCCACATTCATCAGGAATCCGTCCTCGCCCTCGAACACCAGATACAGCGTATGGGTGCCCGATGCGCCGGAGACATCGCAGTCAAAGGCCTTCCATGTTGTCCAGCCGCCTGTGCCGCTGACATTGCATGTACCGATCAGCTTGCCGGTCGGCGAATCAAGATGCAGCGCGATTTTGCCGCCCTCGGTATCGCTGCCCGCCTGCACGGTGAAGCCCTGCGCTCCTGCGCCGAAATCCACGTTTCTGAACGCGATATAGTCACCGGGCTGAATGTATCCGATATCGGCGGTGCCGCCGTCGCGCTGCTCAATCTGCACGCCGCTCTGACGGTCATATTCCTCGGCTTCGATCAGCTCATATGCGGAGCGGGTCGGTTCCGGCTCATCGGATTCCGCGTAAATCTCCAGCTTGTCGATCACTGCCGGTGCGGGATTCTTCGATTCGGTGTGCAGCATCACGCGCGCATAGCGTGCCTCGAATGTCTCGATATTGCGGCTGAACTGCTCCTGCGTTGTGCTGAGATAATGCTCCACGGAAGTCCATGTCTCGCCGTCCTTGCTGAGCAGGAGTTCGAAATCGCGCGGATAATCCGTGTTCTGATTCGTCACGCCTGCGAGCCTGACGCCCCAGCGGCTGACCGGATAGACCTTGCCGAGATCAACTGCCGTCCATGTATTGACGGTGTCTGCCGGTACCCATGCCGCCGGATTGCTGCCGGCTGTCTCATTCGTGACGGTCTGCTTGTTCCATGCAACATTGCGCTGCGGTGCGGTCTCCTCGATTTCCAGCGCATCATTCAGGCGGTAGACCTTGCCCTTTTCGGTCTCAAAGCTGACCGTTTCGCCCTGATAGGAAACCGTGCAGGTATTGCCGGATTTGGAGAAAATCTCCGCGGAGACAAGCTGACCGTTCTTCCATTCCTGATTGACCTCGAAGCCGCCGCGCGCGCAGAGACCGTTTGCATGACCGGTCGCCCACTGCTCCGGCAGTGCAGGGATCAGCTTGATGACGTCATCGTGGCTCTGCAGCAGCATCTCCGCGACGCCGGATGTAAAGCCGAAATTGCCGTCGATCTGGAACGGCGGATGTGCGTCCCAGAGATTGTCGTACAGTCTGCCGTAATTGTTGACCGGCGAGACAAGGAGCTTGACCAGCTTGTATGCGTGCGGACCGTCCTCGAGGCGTGCCCAGCAGTTGAGCTTCCATGCCTCGGACCAGCCTGTGCCGTCATCGCCTCTTGCATTCAGGCTGACTGCCGCCGCCTGTGCGAGTACCGGAGAAGTATCCTTGGTGATGAATCTGCCCGGGAACAGGCTGTACATATGCGAAATGTGACGGTTCTTCTCGTTTTTCGCATCCCAGTCATATGCCCATTCCTGAATCTGCCCCCAGCTGCCGATTGTATCCGGCTTGATGCGTGTCAGGCTGCCGAGCAGGTCGCTCCGGAACTGCGCATCTGTGCCGAGCAGATCAGCTGCTTCAATGACATCGGTGAACAGGTGGCGTGTCAGCGAATTGTCCATCGCAATGCCGTAGGCACATGCCGCGCCCTGTCCGCCGCTGCCGCCGGGCGTATTGACCTCCGGCGAGGTGCTCGGGAACACCACCTGATAGCTGTTGCCGTCAATCTTCGCGTCACGGAGAATCGAGTTGAGGAAGGTCGCGCTGCCCTTGATCACCGGATAAATCTCGTTGAGGTATTCCGCATCCTGATTGAAGCGGTATGCATCATAGAGCATATCGGAAATCCATGCAGCGCCCGTCGGCCACATGCCCCATGCGCCGTCAATCGGGCCGGTGCGGTTCCAGAGGTCGGTGTTGTGATGCACCACCCAGCCGTCCGAAACGCCGTAGACCTCTTTTGCGGTCTGGTTTCCGTTGACCTGCATCGCCTTCGCCTTTTCAACAAACGGGCGGAAGCATTCCTCCAAATTCGTAGTCATCGCAGGCCAGTAGTTCATTTCGTAGTTGATGTTCGTTGTGTATTTGCAGCCCCATGCCGGATCGCGGAACTTGTTCCAGATACCCTGCAGGTTCATCGGTTCGGAATCGCGCGAGGCAGCGATCATCATATATCTGCCGTACTGGAACAGCACCTCGACAAGCTTCGGATCATTGTTTCTGCCGAAATCGGCGATGCGCGACGGAACCGGCTTTGCGGCACTGGATGCGTCGCCGCCGAGCTCCACGTCCACGCGGCTGAACAGTTCCTGATAATCCGCCAGATGCGCGGATTTCAGCTCGCTGAAGGATTTGCCTGCCGCCGCTTCGAGATCCTTTGCGGCATTGCCCTTTTCATCGCCGTTGCAGGTTTTGGAATCGACATAGTTCGTCCGGATCGAGGTCAGCACGAGGACGGAATCCGCGCCGGTGACCGTGACCTTTCCGCCGCCTGCGGAAACCTTGCCGCCCTCCGGAATCACCTTCGTTCTGGTCGAGAACCAGACTGCGAACGGCATGCCGTATTCCGAATCGCCGTGGCCGTTCATCACAAGCGTATCGTCGCCGTCGGTCGCGACATTGAACTGATCCTTGAGCGAGCAGTCATAGGAAGCCGTCAGGGAGACACTGCCTGCCGATTCGCAGGAGATGCGCGTCACGATCACCTGATCGGGATAGCTGACGAAGCTCTCTCTGGTATAGCGCTTGCCGTTTGCCGTGTAGGAGCAGCCTGCAATCGCGGTGTTCATATCGAGATACCGGTCATAATTTGCGACATTGCTGTGACCGGTATCGAGATTGAGCGTGCCGATCGACTGATACTTCGCCTCGCCGCCGCCGATCATCTGGGAACCGATCGTACCGTCGGCGTCCTTATATTTGCCTGCGAGCATCTGCTGCCAGCAGCGCTCCATCGTGTCTGCGGATACCTTTTTATTGTTGTTGCCGGGACCGCCGCTCCAGAAGGTCGCTTCGTTCAGATCGAAGCGCTCTGTCGGGCAGTTGCCGTAGACCATGGCGCCGAGTCTGCCGTTGCCGAGCGGCAAGGCTTTGTAGAAGGATTCATCGTTATCCCACGCATTGCCGGAAAACTTGGTGCCTGCGGATGTGCTGTAGTGCAGAATCAGATCGTTGTCTTCCGCTGCACTGACCGGTTGTACGGATGCGCTGCGCAGAGACGGCACTGCTCCGCTGAATGCAGCGGATGCAAGAACCAGCGCACAGACTGCCGCACTGAACCTGCGGACAAATGATTTCATGCCAATACCCCCTAATAAATTTGCGTTTCCAATGATATTCTCCCCTTCCGGATCGTACCGAAGAACGTCCGGATTTCTGTATACAGATTTATTATAACATATTCACCCGCAATTTGTCAATAGTCACAAAAATATTATTTCTGCGCAGTTTGTGCTATAGCAATGTGCTGCATTATTTTTGCAAGATTGTTGTAATTTTAGCAATACAACTTGACAATACGGCGCAGAATTGGTATGATCCGTGCTGCGCATCTGTCATCATTGCAGAAAAAACTGCACCGTCGCAGGTTTCGCAGCAGTGCAGTTTGAAGTGCGTGTATAAGTTTACAAATATAAAAGAGGTATCCGCTTCGCGGATGCTATTTCAGAACATCAGGTGGGGCTTTCTGCTCCGGATGCGCTCCAGCGCAATCGCCGCAGCCGCATACACAACGCCCGAGCCGATCGCCTGCACACAGTTGCCGGGCACAGTCCCGATGAACTGCGCAGCCCATCCGCCGTAGAGAATCACTGCCGTCACCCAGTAGCCGATCACCGAGACAATGCCGCATGCGACAAGCCCCGTGATCCGCCGCAGATCAACCGGACGTTTGCCGCCGATCAGCGAAAACACCAGCGCGAGCAGTCCCTTGATGAGAAAGGTCGGCAGCGCATACATCGGATAGCCCGAAAGCAGATCCGCAAGCATGCCGCCCACAGCCGACGCCCCGACCGCATACGGCATCGGCAGCATCACAGCCGCAAGATAGATCACCGCGTCACCGCAGTGGATATAACCGTTCCCGACCGGAATGTGCAGTGCCGCCGTAAAAAGCGCGGTCAGCGCCGCAAACAGCCCTGCATATACCATATAAACGAGCTTTTCATTTTCTTTGTTCTTCTCCATCCTGATTACCTCCCAACCGATAGAGCAGCGGTTCAAACAGAACACCCTCCGCAGCAGGGGTATTCTGCCGCAGCGTATCCTGTGTGACTTCTGATAAAAATGCACCGGCAGCCGCAACTGCATCCGGCAGCGATCTGCCGCGTGCCAGTGCGCCGCACAGTACGGATGCAAACAGATCACCCGTGCCCGAGAACAGACACTCCGTCCGGTGAACTGCCGAATAGGACGCTTTGCCGTCCAGATATGTCAGGTTGCCGATCTGATTCTCCTGCACAATGCCCGTGATCACCGCTGCGCCGCATCCGAGCTCCATCAGCGACTTTGCAAGCTGCTCCGCCTCGTGCAGATGCAGACATTCACCGTGATATTCCGCGCCGGTCAGCAGACATGCCTCCGTGATATTCGGCGTGATAACATCCGCCTCCGAGACCAGTTCGCGCACGGCATCGCAGAGTTCAAGGGTATAGGTGCTGTAGCGCCTGCCCTCATCGCCCATGACCGGATCCAGAAGAATTTTGCATGCCGGATTCTTCTGCTTCTGCATCTCAAAAAAACGGCGGACAATTCCGATCTGACCGAGCGAGCCGAGAAAACCGGCGTAGATCCAGTCAAAATCGAGATCGCTCCAGCTGTCAAAATAGTCCGTCAGGGTATCTGTCAGGTCTGTAAATGTATACTGCGGGAATCCGGTGTGCTTCGAGAGCACGGCAGTCGGCACAGGACATGCCTGCACACCCATCACCGACAGCACGGGAAGTGCCGTCGTCAGCGAGCATCTGCCGAAACCGGATAGATCATTGATACAGGCAACGCGCGGTACCGTTCGCATTGGCTGTCCTCCTGCTTCGTTTTCGGATTTGCAGGCGGCTTTCCCCGTCTGCTACACGCATTATACCACGTTTCGCCCGAAATTGCAAGAGCATCCGCGATACAGCTTTCCGATACGCAGCAATCGGCTTTTGTGATAATGAGAAAATAGAAATGAGAAATGAGAAATTGCGGTGTCGCCTGCGGCGACGGATTTGTATAGAATTAGGAGATAGGAGTGAGAAGTGAGGAGTTGCGGTGTCCGCTGCGCGGACGATTTGAAAAAAGAGAAACTGCGGGAGCGCTGATTGATCATGAGGCTTTTCCCTCATTCCCCGCATCACCTTGCCGTTTTCTGTACTGACCGGACAGAAAACGCCCGAGCCATTAAAGGCTGCGCTGATATAGAAGTTTTATGCCATAGTATTTCTGATATTCAGTCAGAAGTACTATGGCGTTTCTATTGACAGACATTCAATACTGTGCTATAATTGCTACTAACAAAAATCGGAATTTATAAAGGTGATAATATGTTTGAGTATAGGAATATAGACGGCATAGACATTCTTAAGGAGAAGATTCCGTCAGAGCTTCAATATTGGTGGCAATTCGGAACTATATTGGAGCTAAATTATAACTCAAGAGCAATTGATGAATATTATTGTGATTATACCAATATGATTACTTTACTGCTTACAGATTATGACCAGCAGTACAAAATTAAGCTCTCATTATACAACATAAGAGGAAATTTGAATATTGATATGGCGAACGGATTTTTCAGCGGTTTTACAATAGACGAGTATGCAAATCCGGGAAGTGATAATCATTTTCATATTTATTCAGATGAACAGGATATTGCGTTTGATTTGTATTGTGAAAAAATAAGAGCCGTTTTCGTGTAAGTCAAAAGCACTTCAACCGAATAAACACAATGCCCCTAAGCGCCGAAACGCTTGGGGGCAATCTTCTATATGGGTACCCGTCCTATCAGCTCGGGCGTTTTTATTTGTCACTGATTCCCGCAGCAAGCACAGACGGCATTGTGTTTTCTGCATCAAATGGCTGCCGGTTCTGCCTTTTTACCGCATCCGCGGACGGGGCTGGGGCTTGCGCATCGGATCGAATGAGACATTCGTCGCATAGGGGTTATTCGGATCGGCTGCGTATTTTGCAAGACGGTCCTGAATCAGGCGCAGGCTCTCGCCGAACCGCTGATAGTGCACGATCTCGCGCTCGCGCAGGAACCGGATGACATCGCGCACATCCGGATCATCCGCGAGGCGCAGAATGTTGTCATAGGTTGTGCGCGCCTTCTGCTCCGCGGCAAGATCCTCGTGCAGATCGGTGATCGCATCGCCCGTGGACTGGAATGTCGCCGCCGAAAACGGCACCCCCGATGCCGATACCGGATAAATGCCCGCCGTGTGATCGACGAAATAATCCGCAAAGCCCTGCGCTTCAAGCTGTTCCGGCGTCAGGTCCTTCGTCAGCTGATAGATCAGCGCGGAGACCATCTCCATGTGGCTCAGTTCTTCCGTGCCGATGTCCGTCAGTACGCCCTGCAGCTCGCGCAGCGGCATCGTGTAGCGCTGATTCAGATACCGCATGGAGGCACCGAGTTCACCGTCAGGGCCGCCGAGCTGCGACATGATCATCTTTGCAAGGCGGGCATTCGGTCTCGCGATTTTGACCGGATACTGCAGCGCTTTCTCATACTGAAACATTCAGTTCGCCTCCTTTTCCCACGGCCACGGCGTATTGCTCCACGCTGCCCAGCCGTTTTCTGTTTCGGTCTGCTCCTTGCGGAGTGCGCCGAACCTTCTGACATAAAGGGCGGATGCGCGCTCACATGCCTCTCTGTGTGCGAGGAATGCCTCCAGCGCCTCAGAATCGGTCGGGTGGGTGTCGAGATAGAGCGCGAGGTCATGCATCGAGAACTGATGCATCTGCACCTGCCGCAGCAGTTCATCCCTTTCCATTGAATCCAAAGACTTCAGCCGCGTCTCTGCCATCTGCCGCACCTCCTTTTCCCATCAGAAACGGCTTCACCAGCGAGGGGAACACCGTGCCCGCCTCCAGCGCATCCTTTGCGGACATCGGCTCCTCCCAGCACTGATACGGTACATATGCCATTGCAAGCGACAGCTTTGCAGGGAAGGTGCCCTGCGGTGCCGCCGGAACAGTCTGATCCGGTAACATATGCTGATCTCCTTTCACAGATTGATGATGCAGCATCCGCTGCACGGTACATTCTATGCAGCAGCGGCGGAATCCGACACAAAGCAGCAAACCGGCATTTCTTTGTATAATATCCGGTGTATATTTTTCTGAATTATTGTATAATCCGCCGGAATCCGCGAAAAAAGATTGACAAATCCTTGACAATTTCAATCCGCTGTGCTATAATGCAGATATCAAAAGCCGGTACGCCCGAAATGGATTCCGGCAGAAAGGGTTGTTTTCCATGAGATCTGCATTTACGCTCGTCCTTCGACTTACGGTCTTGGCTCAAAGCTATAGGCCTGCTTCGTTGTGCACGGGCGTTTTCTGAAAGAGAAATCAGGAAAACCAAAAACCATGCGATACAGCGGTGTGAGGTCAAAAGGGCTTCACACCGCTTTTTTGCATGTAATACTTTGGGAGGTATCATCATGAAAATCTGTTTTTCCACGCTGGGCTGTCCGGATTTTGAATGGCCGGATGTCTACTCCATGGCAAAGGACTTAGGATTTGACGGCATCGAGCTGCGTACCTACGGGCTGCCTGCCGATCCCTACCGCAGCAAGCCGTTCACCGGCGCACAGCTCCCCAAGACTGTTGAAAAGCTCCGCGCACTCAAGCTCGAGATTCCCTGCGTCAGCTCGAACTGCTGCCTGAACGAAAAGGATAACGAGGAGCAGAACCGCAAAGAGCTCACCGCATGTATGGAGCTCGCAAAGGCAGTCGGCGCACCGTATGTCCGCGTGCTCGGCGACCGCTACTCCGAGGTGACCGGCGCTGTTGACGATGAATATGTCGCTTCTGTGCTGACCTCGCTGATTCCGGAGGCAGAGGCAAATGATGTCACCCTGCTCGTTGAGACAAACGGCGTGTTCAGTGATACCAAACGCCTGAAGGCAATGCTCGACAAGATCGGCAACATCCATGTTGCAGCGCTCTGGGATATGCACCACCCCTACCGCTACGGCGGCGAATCCCCTGCCGAGACCGTTGCAAACCTCGGCAGCCTGATCAAGTATGTCCAGACGAAGGACAGCTCCTTCCAGAACGGCATTCTCCGCTATGAGCTGATGGGCAGAGGCGATCTGCCGCTGGACGACATGATGGCTGCACTCGCAGGCATCAACTACACGGGCTTCATCTCCCTCGAGTGGGTCAAGCGCTGGATGCCCGAACTCTCCGATGCCGGCATTGTCTTCCCGCAGTTTGCCGACTATATGGCAAAATATCACACCAAGTATAAGCATGACCTGCAGGTCAGCCGCCGCGGCACCGGTTTCTATCCGTGGCCGAAGGAACGCCTGATCGACTACACCTTTCCGGATGTGCTCGACCGCATCTGCGAGCAGTTCCCGAATCAGTACGCTTTCCGCTACACCGAGCTCGATTATACCCGCACCTATCCGCAGTTCCGCGATGATGTCGATACCTTCGCGCGCGCCCTGATCGCGATGGGCGTCGGTGCAGGCGACAAGGTCGCAATCTGGGCGACGAATGTTCCGGCATGGTACATCACCTTCTGGGCAACAACCAAGATCGGCGCAATCCTCGTGACGGTCAACACCGGCAACAAGATCCACGAGACCGAATATCTGCTCAAGCAGTCCGATACACACACGCTCGTCATGATCGACGCCTACAAGGGCACCGATTACAACGAGATCATCCGCACGCTGATTCCGGAGCTCGCCGATTCCGAGCCAGGCAAGCTGGAATCCGCAAAGTTCCCGTTCCTCAAGAATATCATCACGATCGAGAGCCGTCAGCCGGGCTGCTTCACCTGGGATGAAGCCGTTGCAAAGCACACTGAGGTGCCGCTGACCGAGGTCGAGCGCCGCCGCCGTGCAATCAAAAAGGATGACGTCGCGAACATGCAGTATACATCCGGCACCACCGGTTTCCCGAAGGGCGTCATGCTGACACATTATAATGTTATCAACAACGGCAAGGCAATCGGCGACTGCATGGACCTCTCCTCTGAGGACCGCATGATGATTCAGGTGCCGATGTTCCACTGCTTCGGCATGGTGCTCGCCATGACCGCTTCCGTGACACATGCCGTCACGATGTCCCCGATCACGGCATTCTCGCCGCGCAAGGGTCTGCACTGCATCAATCAGGAGAAGATCACCTGCTTCCACGG
>JAFWUX010000226.1 GCA_017523995.1 Oscillospiraceae bacterium
CTTTCTGACCTTTCGCATGAGAGACCACACATTGTCACCGTAATTACTGACTATAATTGAGATCATTCCATTATTGGGATTAAATTCCGCAATAGCACTGACGCCGGGATCACACCCCTGCATATACACATAATCTTTGCCTGAGGGATTATCAATGATCCACACGCCGTATCCGTAATAGCCTTCTTCCGGATCCGCACCGTCTCCGCTTTGTTTGGAGAGCATCTTTGTGAGCATTTCATCGGAGAGGAGTTTATGATCAAGAAGTCCGTTCCAGAAGTTCATAAGATCTCCGACTGTCACAAAAGCACCGCCGTCTCCTGTTCCCTTTGCGCCGACAGCGTAAATATTTGTCCGGTAATCTCCCGTATCTTCGCAGTAAATGTAATTGTTTGCACACTTTGAAGGCAGTCTGTCCAGTTCAAAATAACCGGTCGATCTCATACCGCAAACATCAAAGACCGCTTCCTTGAGATAAACATCAAAGTCCTTGCCGGAAATTTTTTCAATGATCATTGCCAGCAAAACATATCCTGAATTGTTATATTGAAACCGCACGCCTTTCGGATACATCATCGGTTTATCTATGAACAACGGGAGCAGATCGCTGTTGTGCCTGATCTTATAGTTTGGATTGTCCTTCCATAATTCTTCGTACGCACTCATGACCGATTCATCAAAATAATCCGGAACACCGGATGTATGTGTGAGAAGCTGTTCTACTGTAACATCAGGATCAATATCCTTCAGATCAATATCCAGAATGCTGCCCAGTCTGTCATCAAATCTGAGTTTTCCCTGCTCAATCAACTGAAGGATACCGACTGCCACAAACGTCTTCCCCATTGATGCTGTCGCAAACTTCGTATCAGAAGCGTTTGGTATTTCATTGGCCAGATCAGCGTATCCATTGCTGTACGCAAACAAAACATTGCCATTTTGTGTGATCAGTATATTTCCTCTGAATTTATCATTGATCAGTTCCTTCATATCTGTCATATAGATCGCTCCCTTCTTTTTGGCATATAGACCATGATTAATCGATCCTGCCTGCAGCTCACTTTTTCAAGATTCATCCGTCCTGTGCTTTGTACACAGTTTCAAATTATGACTTATTCTTTAAAAACGATAATATACCAGAATTATAGCACAGCAGGGAGAAAAAGTCAATCAGATACTTGCATTTGCTGCACGCAGCATTTAAGAATGCAGGCATTCCGTACATCCGTCACGTGCTGCCCATACCCTTTCCAAATTCGCTGAACCACCAAAAGACGTAGACCACGCTCAGCAGCCCGAAAAGGCAGCAGACCGCAAGAACAGTCTGCAGGATCTGTCCGGCAGATGAAATGCAGCAAAGAACCGTACTGATGACAGCGATCAAGCCGATCACCGCACCGGCTGCCTTCATCTTTTTATCGTATGCAATCACTGCCTCACGGATGCCCCATAATGCAAAAAGCAATACGGCACAGCAAAGAATCGCAATGATGACCGCAGGGATCATATATCCTTGACGGATACACCGCAACCCCAGCACAGGGACCAGATTCACGACAGCCGTATAAAGCAGCACTTCTATGCCGCCGAGATCAAAAAAGAATGCTAAGAATATCAGTGCCAGCGCAAGCACATACGGCAGCCAGATATGTGATAACAGAAAGAGCATCGGGATTCCTCCGTTCTGAATTCGCCTCATCAGTGCAGATGATTCAGATCATTTTTGACCTCATATAATACAAACACGAAATTCGCAGCAAAAAATATGCAGCAAAGACTGATCCCGAGCAGGATCCGCTGCCATGAAGGCTCCGCCGGAACATGGGACATCTGAACGACCGTGAAAACGATCTCCGCGGCAGCCGGTATCAACAGCTTGATAAAATTGACGAGCGTTGCGAATAAATAGGGAATCATCGTAATGCAGTTGATGATCGCCAGAACAAGAAATGCAGTCATAAAGCCTTCGCTGCAGCATACGATCGCCGCCAGCGGGAACGCCGTCAGAATATACCCCGGCCACGGGACTTCATCGAACATGATCAGGCAGACAAGCGACAGCAGTCCGCATACAACGAGATATATGATCAGGCATTGCACCATTGAAAGCATGGCTGATTCTCCTTTTTTACAAGCAATCAGAATCGCATTCATCCTATCAGGCAATCACGGCATCTGCAGGTGAAAGCAGGCAGCCATAAGTGCAGGAGAAGAAGATGCGTTTTTCTTCATTATAGCATAGGGAGAATCAGAAAGCAAGAGAGAATGAAACAACCGGACAGAAAAAGCAGCGGGCTGATATTAACCCGCTGCCTGTATATCCTGCTCACATGATTTTGCAATACTCCGTCATATCTTTTCCGCCTGTTCCAGCACGTTCCGCGCGAATCTGCCGTTGCTGAAATCCGGGATCGTGACTGCATTCCGGAAAACAGCGCGTGCGGCATCTTCGGCAGCAGGCTCCAGTTTCATCGACTGCTTCTTTGCCATGAGCTTCAGAATTTCAAGCAGCTCGTCCGGCGTATAATCCGGAAAAGCCACATGAAATGCGACACGGCTCCGCAGACCCGGATTCTTGTTCAGGAACTGTTCCGTTTTGTCGGGACAGCCCGCAAAGATCACGATCGTGTCCTCGCGGTGATTCTCCGTTTCCTGCACGATCGTATTGATGCGTCAGCAATAGATAATGCTGAATGTGACGACAGAAGCAAGCAGCATTGTCACAGGCGACTTGATACCGCAGTTCGCGGCGATTGTTCTTTGCTTTACCGAGATAACTGCTGCGCCTTGCAGCGTCTTGCCGAAACCCGGAAGGCTGCACAGATAAGCGTATACGCTCAGTTCCTGCGCATGACCCCCTATTGGTATGGTTCTACCATTATACTGAAAGATGGATTTGTTTATTTCGTTGATGAAGAAGAAATGTCAGTTGACCAAATAACTGAAGGATACTGCTATTTTAAAGCAAGACATATGAAATATCGAATCATCCCTGATTGATTATTACAAATCCTGATTTCCTTGGGCAATAGTCTCACCACAGAACCGGATAACCGTTCAGCAAACGGTTATCCGGTTTTGTATTTTCGATTGACTTTTGCGGTGAGGTCTGCTATAATGAATAATAACCGGAAGACAAATCCCCTGCGGATAAAACCGCAGCATCCGTTACGGGAAATCATACACAGAAGAGGCAAAGACATTGAAACCAAGATACATACCGTATATGCTTTTACAATGGACATGGGGAATCCTGCAAACGATCGTCGGTTTCGTTCTGTTTTGCACCAGCATCCGTGACAGGCACACCTTTTTTCACGGTGCGGTCGCAACTTACTGGAACAGACCGTTCGGAATCTCTTTGGGCACGTTCATCTTTATCCCACCGAAAGCGCGGTTTTACAATCCGGAAAAGTATCATTTCAGTGAAGCAGAGATTCAGGAACGGCTCACGGTACATGAATACGGACACACGATCCAGTCATTGATTCTCGGTCCGTTCTACTTTCTGATTGTCGGGATCCCGAGCGTGATCTGGGGAATGGTGAAACCGGCGGAGCGCTCCTATTTTTCTTTCTATGCGGAAAAATGGGCAAACCGCTTCGGAGAAATCTGCACCGGCAGAAAATCAATGGAGACGATTGATATATAACCGAAAAGCTTTTCCTAAAGAGAGTACAAACAGGAGGCATATCAGGAAAAAATTGAAAACATGGAAGCGATCGAAGCCATACAAACAGAACTCGGCTTATTCTTAGCGGATATGATTCCGGTTCCGTGGGAGAAGATATGCTTTTATGCGGAATGTTCGCCGGGAACGGCATCGACATGGTTCGCTTTTTGTGGAACAGGAAACAGGGGTTATATGCACACGCGGTTTTTTCTGGAATCGTTATGATACATATAAATATCCTGAGAGAGCGGCTGTCAAACGCCTTCTCGATTATGCAGCAGATCTTTATAAGGCGTATGTAAAGAAAGTCGGTCAGGATAAAGTCTGGAGCACGATGTACTATACATTAGAGTCTGACGGCGCAGTGCATATTGATTTTGAATTCGAGCTTCCGGCTGACAATATTCTGGAAGTGCGCAATGCTGTATACCGTAAGTTTTTCCATACAGAACCGAAACATTATGACACGAAATATCCGAGTAAGGAACTGAAATGACAGGGCAGGTTTTCTCCCGCCCCATCACACATTCAGCGCATTGCTGAACCGAAACAGGCTCACTGTGCAGCCTCCTTTCAGATAGATAGTTGACTTTTTATGATTGCTTTGTTATAATGGGGATGAAAGAACCGTCCCCGCCGAAAATGAACCGAACCAGTAAAAACGGACAGTGACAAAGAACCACCTCCTATGGTATAATAGAAGCCATAGGAGGTAGTTTATTATGTCGAAAGAGTATGGACGAATCAAAAAGCATGAAAAAAGAGATAGAAGAATTAAGCGCACAAGGAGCAACACAACGGGAAATAGCAGAGCAGTTAGGATTCACAAAAAAACAGGTTAAAGAATTCATCCATAGGCAGCATAGAAAAGAAAGACAACTTGCAGCCGGAATCCCTGTACGCAAGCAGGGAAGACCCTGCAGCCGAACGCTGAATCCCCAAACGGACAAGCTATCCGAATTACGGTATATCCTCGCCCGAAAAGAGACGAGAATCAAAGAACTCGAAATGGAAAACGAGCTGATGCGGGATTTTCTATCGCTTACAGAAAGGAAGTGAGACCGGCAGTTAAGTATTTGGTAATCTATCGTCACAAAGAAAAATACCGTATCAGTGAAATGTGCAGATTCTTCAAAGTATCCCGAAGCGGTTATTATGATTTCGTGAAGCGTATGGACAAGCCGGCAGCGGATCTGGAACTGTCAGGCCATATTCGTGCGTGTCAGGCTGAGACGAAGCAAACCTATGGCTATCGCAGAGTGTGGATATGGCTGGAGCGAAAAGGAATACATCACAATCCCAAGACGATCCTGCGCGTGATGCGGAAATACAGCCTGTTATATGCAGCTTGTTTTAAGCGTATTTCAAATCTTTTTTGATCTGAAAGAAGCAAGGACTATAAAGGAACATAATATACCGCTTCTTGTCCTGAATACGGAATCAGGGATTTTCAGCACGGGTATCACAAAGAAGCTCGCAGAATATGCAGGAGCGTTATATACAGAAATCCGGTAAAAAAGTCGTCCACTCTTGGACGGCTTTCCGTTTGGAAAAGCCTTGAAAATTCAGTTAGCGTGTGCTATAATAGGACTATAAGTTTGCACACGCTAACCTTCCGTTCAAAATTATAATTCAGGTGGTGACTATGTATGCAGAAATATACCGGCAAGTACTGGATGATTCTTGCGCCGCTCGTGAAAAAGTCGCTGAAAAAGCATTACGGTAACTCTTTTGCGGCGGATACCATGAAAAAAGCAAAAGCAGAATACAAAGCGATGCTGAACAGAGTGGATGACATCGGCGCAGATAATCCGATGGCTTCCAATATCTATATGAGCTTCATTTTCTTTGCTGTCTATCGAGCGGCGAACGGAAGAATCACGGTCGATGCTCTGAGAACGATCGCCCATGAAGCAATCGAATGGAAGCCACTGCGGTGCATGGGAATGATTATCAATGCGAATAAGCCGGGCGGCATCCGTGCGATACGGAAAATGATGCTGAAAAATGCGGAATGGCTTGAAAGACACCCAATGTATAAGAAAGTGTCATGGGACTTCAATTTTGACGAAACCAAGCACCGTGACGGCTACTGCTATCATTTTACGCAGTGTCCGCTGAATAATTTTGCAAGGCGTGAGGGGCTTCTGGACGTACTGCCTGTGATGTGCGATATGGATTTCCTGACCGCAGGTCTGATGCACGCAAAGCTGCACCGCGAGCATACGCTTGCAGGCGGCGGAAAGATATGTGATTACTGGTATGTTGGCGATAAAATGAAGAATCCACGATAAAAATATGGAAAGGTAATATTTCGCTATGTATGAAACAAAAATCTCGACGCCCCGTTGGATTGCTTATGATATTCCGGGCAACATCGGATGGATACTGTATCTGATCGGTTACGGCAGACTGGTCGCCGTTCAAGGCTTCTCGCAGCACCTGCTTTCAAGTATTCTGCTGACGATACCGGTTATTTTAATAGTCATCGGCATAGCTGAGTTGGTAAGCGAGCGCATTGCAAAGCTGGACAGAATACTGCCTGCTCTCCGCCTATGGCGTGGATTTGGCGCTTTGACGCTTGCAGGACTGCTCGGTGCGGTTCTTGCGCTGCTGACACTGAATAGTAATCTCAATACCGCAAACGCCGTTATGATGATTTCAGGCGGAATCCTGTGCTTTGTGTTTGCGGGATTGCTGCTGATCGGATATAAGAAAAAGTAGGAGGTCGCTATGAACCTGTCAAGAACGATTTTAGACGGTATCGTCCTGAGTATCCTGTTCAATGCGGTTGTCGGACTGTTTTTCTTTGTTGTTCCGCAGGCTTATGCGATGATGTTCCCGAAAGGACTCAAAGAAGCCGCAAAGCCGTATGTCACACGAAAAGAACTCCGTGTCATGCACCTTGTTCTGTATCCGCTGTATCTGCTGATGTTCCTCTATATGGCGGTCAGCGCACACCTTGCAGGGGTCAGCGGCTTTTGGAGTTTCTTCTGGACGGGATACATTGAAATGATGTTCGTCAGCGTCAGCGATTTCATTCTGCTGGATGTTCTCGCTCGTATCTATGTCAAGGACAAGGGACTGATAAAGGGTACAGAGAATCATCCCGGCTGGGAATGGAAGGAGTGGAAGAAGCTCGCCATACCGGAACACGGCATCTTCTGGACATTCCTGTTCTGTCCGCTGACTGGGTTGATTGTTGCGTGGATTGGTGCGCTGCTTTCAAACCGAATACAATAATGGAAGTGATAGCATGAAATATTTTGAATGGGGAAAACAGCACGAAAAGACGATTATGCTGCTGCCCGGAACCTGCTGCAATGTGAAGTCCAATTTTTCGCAGGTCATACCGCTGCTTGCAAAGCATTATCGTGTGATCGGCGTGGATTATGACGGGTTTGACGGCAAAGGAACCGAGTTTTCGGATATGTTGACAATCACACGAAAAATCGAACGTTTCATTGCCAAAAAGCTGAACGGAAGTGTGCATATCGTTTACGGTTCATCGCTCGGCGGCAGTTTTGTCGGACTGCTTGTGCAGAGAAACAGGATACACATTGACCATGCAGTCATCGGCAGTTCTGACTTCGACCAGCGCGGAACAGTCAGCGCATGGCTGCAAACACAGCTTCTCGGCGGCGCATTTTATAAGATGCTCCGAAAAGGACAAATGCCGCAGTGGATGCTTAAATTATCCGAAAAGAAAATGGGTAAGGAAGCGACGCAGAAATACGCTGCAATGATAAGCAGCATTTCCGATGCGATGCAGACCGTATCCAAGAAAAGCATGAAGCAGCAGTTCTATTCCGACCTTGTAACACCGCTTGGAGAGCAGATCAAGGCAGACGGGACGGCAGTGCATATCTTTTATGCGCTGCAAATGGGTGAAAAATACCGTGACCGCTATCTGCTGCATTTTGCTGATCCTGACATCATCGAACAGGATTACGGGCATGAGGAATTGCTGTTCTTTTATCCCGAAGAATGGGTAAAGGAGATCAGAAAGTGCTGTTAGGAAGGGGTGCATCATGCCCAAAGAAGTAATCAGCGGTCTGCTGCTGCCTTTTCTCGGTACATCACTTGGTGCAGCCTGCGTGTTTTTCATGAAGCAAGACCTGAGCAGAGGTGTTCATCGGGCATTGACAGGCTTTGCGGCAGGCGTAATGACAGCCGCTTCGATCTGGAGTCTTATCATTCCCGCAATAGATCTCTCAGAGAATATGGGAAAGCTCGCTTTTCTGCCTGCGGTGATTGGCTTTTGGTGCGGTGTTCTGTTCCTTTTGCTGCTTGACAGCCTGATACCGCATTTGCACATGAACGCTGAAAAAGCTGAGGGCTTACCGTCAAAGCTGGCACGGACAACGATGATGGTGCTTGCGGTCACGCTCCATAATATCCCCGAAGGCATGGCGGTCGGTATCGTATACGCAGGCTTTCTGACCGGTTCTGCAAATATGACCGCAGGCGGCGCACTGGCTCTGGCGCTTGGCATTGCAATACAGAATTTTCCGGAAGGCGCGATCATTTCCATGCCGCTTCACGCAGAAGGGAAAAGCAAAGAAAAGGCATTTGCCGGCGGTGTGCTGTCAGGTGCAGTCGAACCTGTCGGCGCACTGCTCACGATACTGTTTGCAAGCCGGTTGCTGCCGGTTATGCCGTATCTGCTGAGTTTTGCCGCCGGTGCAATGATCTATGTCGTAGTGGAAGAACTGATACCTGAAATGTCAGAGGGCGAGCATTCCAACATCGGTGTCATTTTGTTTTCTGTCGGCTTTACGCTGATGATGATATTGGATGTTGCGCTGGGATAGGAGAGATACAATGAAGAAAAAGGAGCATTTACCGCTGTTCGGTGTCGGACCGATCTATGTTTACACCATTGCGATGATTACGCTGATCGCTTTTCTTTGCAGAAATCTGTCCGTATTTGAAGCAGGAAGGCTCTCAAATATCAAAGCAATACTGATAATACTCGGAAGCGTCCTTGTCGTGATCGGAGCAGTTATGTGGATCATGGCGGTGATCGTATCAAAACTCGATGACAATATCAAGAAGAATCATCTTGTAACGACCGGTATTTACGCTTGGGTGCGGAATCCGATCTATTCAGCTTGTATGTTTGCCTGCACGGGCTTTATTCTGATGATCGGAAATGCGTTCTTCTTTGTCCTTTCCTTTGTTTTCTGGCTTTTCATGACGGTTCTGATGAAGCATACAGAAGAAAAATGGCTGCGTGAACTTTACGGTCAGGAGTATGAGGATTACTGCAAGCGTGTCAATCGGTATTCAGAGCTTTGAGAAGTTGCGGGAGTTTCAGGCCGTTTATGTCGATAAAACAGAATATGTATATAAACTCGTCCATGAACTGATGCCATTTTTTCTGATCCGTCCCAGACGGTTCGGAAAAAGCCTGCTTCTTTCAACACTTCGTGCATACTGGGAAGGAAAGAAGGAGCTCTTCACAGGGCTTGCGATTGAGCAGCTGGAAGCAGATAACCCGGAAGCATGGCAGCCATACCCTGTTTTCTATTTTGATCTGAACGGAACGGACTATACCAAAGTGAATGCGCTGGAGAGCACACTGTCTGCTCACCTGAGTAAATGGGAAACGCAATTCAGCTGTGAAGCTGAGAACAAATCGCCGGAAGAGCGCTTTGCGAATCTGCTGATGAAGGCGCATCAGCAAACCGGACGGCGCTGTGTTGTTCTGGTCGATGAATACGACAAGCCGCTGCTTGATCTGATTGACTATCCTGATCTCGAAGAGCATAACAAAGCAGTATTCAAGGGATTCTTCGGCAATCTGAAAAGCTGCGACGAGCATCTCCGGTTTGTGTTCATCACCGGTGTAACGAAATTTCATAAGGTCAGCATTTTCAGTGATCTGAACCAGTTGTGTGATATTTCACTGTCCAAAGAGTATTCCGGTATCTGCGGAATCACGGATGACGAAATGCAGAGCTACTTTCCGTATGAGATCGAAAACCTAGCAAATGAACAGGATATTCCTGTTGCGGAATGTCTGACACGGCTAAAGCAGACGTATGACGGCTATCGCTTTCATGAAAAAGGCGAAAATGCGTATAATCCGTACAGCTTGCTGAAAGCATTTTTCGCCAAAGCGTTTGATTCATACTGGTTTGAGACGGGTACGCCGACATTCCTTCTGAAGCAGCTGAAAGCAATGGACTTTAATGTCCGCAGTTTCAGCAACAAAACCCTGTACGCAAGTGCAAGTATGCTGAAAGACTACAACGCAGACAATCCTGATCCGATCCCGCTTTTGTATCAGACCGGCTATCTGACGATTGCCGACTACGATCCTGCGGCGCGTGAATATACGCTTGCATTTCCAAACAACGAGGTCAAGTACGGCTTTCTCGAAAGCCTGATGCCGGAATATGTGTCCGACTGCGGTTCTGGTTCCGGAATAGATGTGTTCACGCTCAGACGGTATATCAGCCGCGGCGATCTGGAAAGCATCCGGAATGTCCTGACAGCACTTTTTGCAAGAATCACCTACACCACAAAGGATACTCCGTTTGAGCATTATTTTCAGACTGTCATCTATCTTGTGTTCACACTGCTCGGACAGTTCGCAGAATGCGAGATGCACACCTTTACGGGGCGGATCGACTGCAAGGTCGAAACAGATCAATTCATCTATCTGTTTGAGTTCAAGCGTGATGAGACCGCAGAGAATGCCCTGAAACAGATCGAGGATAAAAGCTATGCGCTCCCCTTTGCAGCAGATAACAGAAAGCTGCTGAAAATCGGCGTATCCTTTGATTCGGAAAAGCGGATGTTGGCAGACCGGAAAGTAGTTGAAGCATCATAATCACGATATCGCTGTAAAAATCGCCGCCTGATTCCATGTCAGGCGGCGGTTGCTTCATTTCCCCTTGTTGCTATGAAAGACGTACCATAACAGCACGCAAACCTCGCTGCGCCAAAATATCTCTGCGTTCAATAGCCTTGAAAAATTCATTCATTTCGGTGTATACGCCGGCGCGTGAGAGCCACCTTACCGCTGTTTGAGAGCCCCCCTGCCGGAGTTGAGAGACACTTGACGAATTGCCGGCACCAGAATCGCACTCTGCCGGAGTAAAACCGCACTTGAGCGGAACCGGCAAGGCGTCATTCGCCTTGTCGGTTGCATTTTAAAGAAAAATGGTAAAAGGCGATAAAAATCACTTGAAATATTAGAAAGAATGTGTTATAATTAAACCATATACATGCACCGACCCATTGTTCCAATGAAAAAGGAGGTTTATAATATGGTAACGAAAGAAGAAATGAAGAACGTGATTGCCAATGCGGAGAAGGCACAGGAAAAGCCCGTTTTCAGCGTCACGCCGGAGGAAATGCGGCAGTTCAAGAAAAATGCATACGAACTGCCAGATCTGATTATGAATAAAAAACGCCAAAACGATAAGAAATGCGGCATTACGTGGACTGCAGGCTTCGGGATAATTGAGGAAATGTGTCAAATCAGCGAAACAAATATGAAGAGGACAATTAACGGTACAATCCGCGTGACACGAACTTTCCTTTATAAATTCACAATCGGACTGCATATGTCTCTCGATGAAGCCAACGAATTATTCGCACTCTGCGGCGGGCCGCTGCGCGAAACGGATCCTGCCGATTATATCTGCATCAACTATCTGGAAACGAAGGATGACATTCACAAGTTTATTGAGCAGTATGAGCAATACGTCGGTAAAAAGCTGACCAGATGAAAGGTGCAAACTTTGCCCTTGCACTTCCCGATCTTGTGTGATATGATGAAATCATAAAATACAACACAGGAGGTAATCCTTATGAAACCGATTATTTTTGCAAGAGTAGCCGACATGAAGCTCTATAAGGGAATCACGGAGACCGATCGTCCAGTCAACGGCGGGGCATATGTCAGGGAGACGAATGATGCGCATGAATGCTTCAATTTTTATCCGGTTCTGCTGAATGAAGATACGGAGCATGAATACTGCCTTGGCTTTACCCAGCTGCTCGGCGGGCAGAATCCGCAGCTTCATATTGAGCGCATTGTCGGCTGCGAAGCCATGAAGAACGAACCGGAAGTACATGATGTGATTGTCGTATTCTGTTCCAAGGCACAGAACAGCAAGTCCATGAGAGTCGTCGGATTCTACAAACACGCAACAGTCTACCGCGATTATCAGCAGTGTACGTTCCCGTGCGCGGACGGATATGAAGATGTCCAGTACTACTGCTTTCTCGCGGAAAAGAAGGACTGCGTTCTGCTTCCGTACGGAAAGCGCTTCACAGACGGTTCCTGGTTTGTCCCGACAAGCGGAAAAATGGGCTGTTCCTTCGGATACGGTCACTCCAACATCTGGTTTGCAGGCAGCAATACCGAGAACGAAGATGAGATCCGCTATGTGAATAAGATGATCGAAAGCATCGAAAACTACAGCGGCGAGAACATGATCTGAAAGGAGGGACTGTGATGGCATTTTCATGGGTGAATTTTGGTACATCCTTTCTCAAGGAAATTCTGAAAAAAAACGAATTGAATGCGCAGCAGCGTGAAAACTTGGATTTTGCGCTGCAAATCAATGAAGTAAACATTCTGAGCAGTATCATGCTAAGTATATGTTCAGAACCGGATATTTCATTCGTAAAGCAATACCGCACGATCATTGAAAATTCGCTGCTCAAGTCATATAAGGAGGAAGTCCTTCAGATCTGCAAAGCACTTCACATTACCGGCCGAACATTCGACGAAAAGTGGCAGGCATTGATGAAAAAGCCGACTTCTGCCGGATTGATCGACGCCTATATCAGCGCGCTGCATCACATCAGCGGAATTGAAACGCCGCTCAATGAATACAGTAAATTCAAAACAACCATATCGCTTCGTATGTCAGAGACGTATGCAGAGGATGTTCCGCTGTATCCGTTCCAGAAAGAGGCAGTATCCCGGCTGACAGAGCATTTCATTTCCAATGATCAGAACGCTGGCATTCTGGTAATGCCGACAGGCAGCGGAAAGAGCAGGACAGCATCCTATTTTCTGATCAAGGAAATGATTTCCCGCGGCTATCAAATTCTCTGGATTGCACACCGTCATATGCTGATTGATCAGGCAGCGGACTGTTTTTACCAGTTCGCCGGTTTGAGCAAAATCAACAAGCCGGATATCAAAGACTACAGAATCTGCTGCATTTCCGGCAGGCATATGAGCATCCGGCAGGTTGGCAGGGCGGAAGTGATTGTTGCAAGCATCCAGTCTGTCTGCCGGAGCAAGGATCACCTTCGCCGGATCCTGAAGCGCGGAAAAGTCATGGTTGTTATTGACGAATGCCATCATACGGCTGCGCCGACTTATCAGAATACGATCAAATTCATCAGAAAATGCAGAACAAACGTGAAGCTGCTCGGCCTGACCGCAACGCCGATTCGTTCAAATGAGAATGAAACATCACATCTGTATCAGATATTCGGAAACAGCATCATCTACGAAATCTCCATGTCGAATCTGATTGCAAAGAAAATCCTTGCAGATCCGCATTTCATCCGCGTTGAAACGCATTCAGATTTTGAACGGGAAGTCACTTACGACGAAGCGAAATTCATCAATCGCTTCGGTGAACTGCCTCCGACCCTTGTTCACAAGATTGCAGTTTCAAAGGAACGTAATGCTGTCATTCTGCAGCAATACCTGTCATACGCAGAAGAATACGGAAAAACGCTTATATTCACCTTGAATGTGGTACATTGCCGTCTGTTGTATGAAGAACTGCAAAAAAAGCATATTCGCTGCGGACTTGTGTATTCCGGGAAGGAAGACAATGCCAAGGTCATCAGCGATTTCAAGGAGAATAAGCTCGATGTTCTGCTGAATGTCAATATTCTGACGGAAGGTTCTGATGTTCCGGACATCCAGACAGTTTTCCTGACCCGTCCGACCTCAAGCGAAGGGCTCCTGATGCAGATGATCGGCAGAGGAATGCGCGGTCCGCAGGCAAAGGGAACCGAGACCGTGAACATTGTGGATTTCCACGATAACTGGAATGTCTTTCAGAAATGGCTTGATCCGCAGTGGATCATTGAAGAAGAGCTTGCAGAGGAAACGGAATCCGCCGCTGTTCGGAAAAAGCTGGACCATGAATCGTATGACTGGCGGGCGTGCAGAGCGCTGTATCGTGCGATGAAAGCCGATGCCGCTGCGCTGGACTGCACCGTAGCGGTACCGTCAGGGTGGTATACACTGGTGGATGAAGAAGGCGAGCTCGTCAGAATGCTGGTGTTTGAGGATCAGCTTTCCGGTCTGAAAGCGATGATGTCCGAGAAGAAGCGCTGGAAGAATAATTCTGCGTTCCGTGCACAGGACGCATTGGAACGATACTTTTCCGGTTTTGGTTATCCGCCGGATGAGAGAGAGCTTGCACTCCTGATTGATAACATTCGGACGCTGGAAGATCCGCCCCTGCTGCATGTTCTGAAAAACAGAAAATATGCAGACCCGGACTATGCGATTCAGCTGGCAGAAACCGAGCAGAAAGAGCTGCCCGAGCTTGGCCGTGAATTGTATGAGACGCATGAGATCATCCGTGACATGTACGCATCTGTCGAAGAATATCTGGAAGCATTGAGCAGGGTCAAACAATACGGGAAGGAAAATCAGCTCAGAACCAGAATCGAGGAGCTGCCTTTAGAACAGATCCCATTTGATACCACACCTTATTATGATATCGAAGAGCTCTATGAAGAAGTGAAGCAGGAACGCTGGGGCGGCAAGTTTGACGGAATCAGCTCCATAAACTGGACAGACAAGCCGTATAAGACATATTTCGGCATCTATTATCCGGACAATTCCAGCATTAAAATCAATATGATTCTGAACAGCAAGGATGTCCCGCGGGAAGCTGTCAAGTTTGTGATCTATCATGAGATGCTTCACCGTGACAATCGCCGTCACGACGCAGCGTTCAGGGAACAGGAGCATCGCTACCCGAACTATGAGGAATTGGAGCATTTCCTGTACGGTGAGATGCTGCAGTACGATATCAGCAAAATGTGAACGCAATTCTTATTCTAATAAACAGCCGCCGGTGTGTATTCTGACTGAAACAACGGCGGCTGTTTTCTGGGTAAGCGTAAACCGACAACATATGCTTTTAAAGAAACAGACTCCCCTCGAAGGTGAGTCTGTTTGAATATCAAGTATTGAATGGCAGGCAGATCGTTCAGCATAGCGCATTCACCAATGCTAGCAATGTATCCTGCGTAATACTGGTCGGCAGTGAGATATTCAGACCGTTCTTCTCGATCCGGATATCTGCATTCTGCAGCTGTGGTACTGTCAGCGGAACAACTGCTATCTTACCCTCGTATGTTTGTTGTCTTTTTATGCCGAGAGGAACGGCAGAACCGTCCCCAACAGCTAATCGGTTTTCAGCAGTAATGCCTTTTCAAGCTCACGCCTGAGTGTATAGGAATCGCAGATACAATAATCTGCATAACGCCTGCAAACGCTGTACTGAACGTCAAGCGGTCTGCACCGAAGCGTCCCCTCCGTCATGTGCAGTATTTCAGCGGCGACAGGAAGAAAATGAAGGCATTTATCGCCCTTGAAATTCTCCCACAGTTCACGGCGAAAATCAGCGTATTCTTCCGAAGTTGCCTTCTTTATTATCTCGTCAACTTCTTCCTTATAATCAGCATCATAGGCGAAGAAGATACGCTCATCACTCAGCCTGACGCTGAACGGAACACCGCTTGCAGTAAGAGCAGCATATTGCTGTTGCTCTTGCGAACTAATTTCAATAGTATAGGTTCCAGGCTTAACAATAGATGTCAGATCCTCTACTTTAGACGCTTTTTCTTTATTGCGAGTTACAGTAACATCAAAACTAGATCCGCCTTTATTGATGATAAAACCGTCCTCTACAGACTTCTTACCAGAAATATCTTTTCCGGAAGTAATATCATACAGTTTAACTGCATTATCACTATAAGTCACATAAAACTCATACTTTTCGAGTATTTCCTTATATTCATATACATCGTCAGTTATCACTTTCAGTTTCTTTTGAGTTTTCGTTCTTTTACCAATTCGATATCCGATCATAACGCGGTAATATATTACTCATTATTTCAGCGCTCCTTTTGTAGAGATAAACTAATATTTCGAGGAAAGAATATATATTTTTATTATAACACAAACCGATGTTTGTGTCAAGGCATCAAACGAAATGCAGATAAATTTTGTGCAAACAGCCAATTCCGGCAGAACCGAAGCTCTGCCGGAATCGAATTGTTCAATTGACGAAAATATCGTATTCTCCTGTGATATCGGATGCTTTCAGCAGTTCTTCAAGTATGTCCTCTGCATGATTCTCAGCATTCCGGAAAATCTTCCCGTCAGCCAAGTATTCAGCCTCTTTTTGATTCTGGAAGTCAGCCATGACCTGGATCAATTCCTGATCTTCGGTCGTGATCAGCCAGGAATTTTTTACGCTTTTCAGATAGGCGTGATCCATGTCAATCTCATTATACTTGACCTCTGCATCCGGTAAGGTCAGTGTAATGCGTTCACGCCGGCGGTCGATGTTCACATCGACTTCTTCCAGATCGAACCCGATCCCGATTTCGCAGCTGAACGCGAGAAATGTCTCGTCTGAAGTAAAGGGAACAGCAAATCCGAGGAGCTCACGGTGTTTCTCATACGATTCATGCACCATATAAGAGTCTTTCATCGTGATCAGTTCAGCAGCAGGCTGAATGATCTCCATGACATCCGTCTCGGTGATCTGATAAACCTCGGTTGGCTTGACTTCAATGCCGGCATTGTCTTTCGCGGTCGAGTGCTTTATGATGCTGAATACACCATAGCCCGTAAGCGAAAGCACTGTGAGGCTGCCGATTACAGTCAGAATCATAATCGCTTTTTGGATCAGATTTCTTTTCATTGTTATTCCTCCTTTTTTCGGTTGAGTGCCTGTCCTTTTGACAATTTTATTATAGCAGATTGCCGAAAAAAGATATAAAAACGGATTCCACAGTCTGGATACAAAAAAGCCGCCGGCGAACCAGCGGCAGTAAAAATGATAAAAGAATACCGTTCACATTGCAGAAAGCAGCTTCTTTTCAACGCGCAGCGTTACCAGCAGATAGTAGGCGTCATCAGCTGGCGAGAGTGTTTTCTCGTCGATCGCGTCGATCTTTTCTGTCCACTCCTGCAATTCAGTCATCATCGCCATATAGTCGTTGAGCATCGCCATCATATCACCCTCGCCGGAATTGTATTTCTGCATAAATGCGAGGTAATTGTCGTAGAACGCCTCATAAGAATCCATAAATGCCTTGAATTCCGGCGTAACAAGCGAATAGTCACCGTTGGCGATCATATCCTGAATATCCTGCGCAGACAATTCCTGTTCGGAGGATTCCTCGGCAGGCGGTTCCGTTTCAGCCGGAGCTTCATCAACCGGCTCAGTTGTTGTCGGTGCAGTCGTTTTAGCAGCGGGTTTCGGTGTTTTCGCAGAACCAGAATCATCCGGAACGCGCTCCGTCACGACGGGTTTCTGCGGAGTCTCCTGCGGCTGCTCTGCGCCGCGGTTTCCGCCTGTTCGCGGTATCACCATAATCAGGAGATACACGATCCAGCCGGCCGCAATGATGCCGTATTTTACCTTTTTATTCATCGTTTTGTTGCGCAGCATCAGAATCGTCAGCGGAATCGGAAAGCAGAAGATCCAGCCGAGCACCCAGAGCAGCGTGTGCTTTTTCTTCGGCGGTTCCTGCGGCGGAACGGGCGTTGCAGCGACAAATCCGGCGCGGTCATTGCTGTGATTTGCCTGATAATTCTGCATCGCATTCGCCGTGATAAGCGGCTGCTGACAGAATTGGCAGGTGCAGCATTCCTGCGACGGATTGACCGGAAATTCGCCGCCGCAATTCGGGCATTTTGCGGGCACAAATGTACCCTGCGGATTGATCTGTTCGTTCATAAAATAACCTCCTTGTGTTGTGATCGGGGCTTTGCTGATTTCAGTATATCACAACACAAGGAGCGGTTATAAAAATGGATTCCGCGGCTTAGATTCCGTTTGCTTTTTCGCGTATTTCGGGTGAAACCTCGCGGAATACGCCCTGTTCGCGGTATGCTTCATTGATGCGGTCGATCTCCGCGATCAGTTCCCGGCATTTTGCATCGTCCTGCAGCTCAGCGTACACATCGAGCAGACAGTTCAGCAACTCCGCCTGCTTGTCAATATACGGCAGCAGATCGGGATGCTTTTTGCAGATCGTGACCGCTTCTTCCAGCTTCGCCGCGGCAGCCTGCAAATCGCCGTGATAGAACCAGCAATTCGCAGTCGGAATATGAATGATGTCAATGATTTCCAGTTCCGTCGGGAAAACCTGTCTTGCGATACGCTCCGCCTGTTGTGTCAATCGCCGTGTTTCATCAATATCCGGTTCAGCAAGCGAATAGTAATCTGCCAATACCATACAGAAATAACAATGATTCTCGCTGTTTTCTTCTATCATTTCTGCTGTCTTGATAAGCAGGGCAGCGGCTTCATCGAAGAAATCAGTATGGCTGTGTATCAGAACACTTGCTAAGGATATATAATATTTCGTGAGATATCTTTTGCTGCGCAGATCAGAAGACTGCTCCATTTCTGCAATCGCCGTGTCCATTGCGTCCAACTCTTTCCGCAGTAATTCCGCTTCCTGCTCGTTTCCGGGATAATATGCACCGCCGGTCAGAACATCATAATACCATGCAAGCATATCATAATACATTGCAGTGATGATGTGACGGGAATGTTTCTTTCTGAAAATGTCAGCTTCATCTATGATCTCTTTGATCTGCAATTCATTTGCCATGCCGACATAGATATCAATCATTTTCTGATGATACTCCATGACGGTCACATCGTCCGCATACCATTCCCAATTACGCACCGTTTCCGCAATGACCGGATGCACGCGGATCACGCTGTCCGCGTAAAGCCAGCCCTGCGCATTGAGCTGCGGCACACAGCTGAGGTCAAGCCGCACAATGTCACGGATCAGGTCAGCGTTCAGACCGCGCACATCCAGCAGCGACAAAACCTGCATTGTCAGCCGCTCCTGCGGCGTCATGCCGCCTGCATCAAACAGCGCAGAAATGATTGCGGACAGCGTATCGTAAACCTCCTCGCCGTCCTTATAATTGCCGATCTTCACATCGGAAAAACGCGAAAAACCGTGCTCCCGAATGAGCGCAAGTGCCGATTCAATCTCCAGTTTTCCGGCGGCGATCTGCCTTGCGATCAGCTCGATCACAAGCGTATGTCCCTGCACCCGTTCGATGATCTCAGCAAAGGCGGCACGCTCGTCCTTTGTCAGCGGGCGTTCAAGATTCAGCGCGACAAGACGGAATAATTCCGCTGTATCAGTAATTGCACCGATTTCAATGAATGCAAAGCTGTTCTTCGGCGGCTGATTCCGTGTGACGATGACCGTATCATAGCCGCAGTCCATGACGCGGCTCAGGTCTTTTGTCACCTTGCCGCTGAAATTATCGAGCACAAACAGCACGCGCTTTTCCGCGCAGATATTGCGGAAATACGACAGCTTGCGGTCAAAATAATCGTCCGGTGATTCGCTGTTCAGACGGCTGACCGTGCTGATCTGCAGCTGCATATCGTCGCAGAAAGTGCGTTTGAAATCACCGTCAAATTCCAGATAAACGAGCACATCATATTCAGACTTTGAGCGATGCAAATAATTTCGTATCAACGTGCTTTTTCCGATACCGCCAATGCCGGTCACATACAGCACGGGATTCCGGTTCAGATGCTCCGCAATCGCTTTTAGTTCCGTCTCTCTGCCGACAAAATGCGGTGAGACAGAAGGCAGCTTCGGAATCACATAGTCCTTTTTGTTTAATTCATCACAAAGCAAAACAAGCAGCTTTTCCGCATCTGCAATATTCTGAAAGCGATTTGACGCAGCAGAACGGATCGTACCGCGGAACAGTCTCGTGAACAACGCTTGAATATCCGGTCTGTCGGTATATTTACGGTATTCGCGTCTGCATTCATCAAACGAATATTTTGAAAAGCCGCGATGCTCCTGCTCCGTGGAATGCCGCCCGAACAGCAGATAAAAAACGATCTCACCGAGCGTATAGATGTCCGCAGTTACACCGATCTTTCCGGCGGAATAGGGGTTCATCTGCTCCGGTGCTGCCCATTCTCTCGAATATGAAAACGCTGTATTTTCGTCTGTTCCGGCAACGATGCGGATGCTGTCAAAGTCGATGAATTCAACAATCTGCGTGATTGTATCATCAGGTGCATTCTGCAAAATAAAGATGTTTTCCGGCTTCAGATCAAGACACAGATACCCTGCCGCATGATAATAACCGACTGTTTTGGCAATCGTCCGGCAGATTTGAAGATACTGCGGCAGCGTGAGGGCATTGAGCCGGTCGAGTGTCGTGCCGCCAAAGCAGGCAACGTCAAGAAACGCCGTGCCGTTCGCTTCAAAAATATGGCTGACAGGCGGCGTCTGGTTATTCAGCGCGGACTGCTGCCGGATCTGATTCTGCATATTTCCGGCGGCGAGAAAACGCGCCTTGCCTCGTTCAAAATCATCCGTGTTCTGCGGCGCATATTCTTTCAGAATGCACTTGGCCGTCAGTCCGCCGTGCCGACATTCCGCCAGATATGCAGCAGTATTTGCGCCCTGCCCGAGCAGTTCCAGAATCGTATATTTCCTCGCATCTGCTGATATAACAGAGCCCTTTTCAAGCATAGCATCAGCCTCCTTTCTGTTTTATTATACACGCACAATTCCGGCAGATATAAAAATCAATTCCGACCGTATTCAATGACCGAATGCAGCGTCGTGACCGGATCAAATGAATTTGCGCAATAAAGCAGCAGACAGTCGAACGGATGCCGCAAATAGGTCTGTGCAAAGCCGCAGGAATACAGCATTTCATCCAGTTCGGCATGAAAGTCCATCAGATTTTCATTCGCAGTCTGATGATCTGTGTTCTCTGTTTCCGAATAGAAATTATAAAACCGCAGCAGCATCATAGTTTTGCGCAGCAGCTCATAGGATGCTTCCTCGTCATTGATGATTTTTCCGAGTGTGACATCATTGGGCAGCGATTCCGTAAACCGTTTCGGCAGCTTCGCACCGATCGACTTGTCTCTGCTCTGATAGCGGTAACCGAGCAATTCAAAAATCGTCGCGCTGTTCAGACGGTCAGGTGTGAGCTGGGATTCGGTGTCATATTTCGTAATGTGTTCTTTGATTCGTTCAATTTCAAGCTTGATTTTTTGTCTGGCAAGCTGAAATTGCTGTTCGTTTCCGTAGCAATGTGCGGAAAGATAGCGAGAAAATGCTTCCTCATTTTCCGTTTGCAGGATCACCGACTTGATTTGCGAAGTCGCGGTATGAGCATCCTCCTGATTGACAAAATCGCGGCTTTCTTCCAGCAGTTTTACCGCTGTTTGATATGGTTTACGATAATACAGGCAGTACAGAAACACCGCATCTACTTTATTCTTGACATAAAACGGCAATGTCAGGTAATGCTTCTGAAAGAACAGTCCTGTCTGCTGTTCGTCCATTTCCAGCGCAAAGCAGAGATCGTAATGATTCTGTCGGTTTGTCACGCCGGGAACCGTACCCCTGATCCAGTTCTGTACAGTCCGCGGGCAGGGCTTTCCGAGCAGATCACGGTATCGTCTTTTTACCTCTGCAAGCATCATTTCAGTATCGTCAGGGCGGCAAGGAATACCAAGCTGTGTAAGACGCGCTGCCAGCCCCTCAAGAAAAATCGGGCGTTCTTCAAGCGCAAGCGTTCGCTCAATGCCTGCAATGATCTCCTCTGCATTGTCAGGGCTGACCGGAGCGCCATCATAGAGTTCATCATACATAAATTCCGTATAAGTATCACGGGGCAGTTCGTTTGACATCTTCTTCACCTCTGAAACCTTTTTTTCCTATTATAATTTCTATTTCAGGCTTTGTCAAGTATGATTTCTATGTATCAGCAGCAATCATGATTTCAAAACGGTACCGAAAGAAATCGTATTCAACATAATTGACTCATGCATCAATCCGTTAACAAAAACGGCAGCATTCATCAAAGATTTGGTATCTGCCGTCCCGGTGCAGCAGTTCCGGCAGCGTGAGTTTTCCGCAGCAATCACAGATAGATTACATTTTGTCCTCCCAGATATATTAAGATAGCAGCCGTACTTCGGACTGCCTCGCCTTAATTATATATCTGAAACAACAAAATAAAGTGATGCCTGCCGATCGGCAGGCATTCGTCTTATCTGTTCATGCGGTTTATGACAGCGAGGAGCAGCTGCAAATCCTCATCGTTGAAGCTGTGCAGCTTTTCGGTAATCTCGCGGATCAGGATCGGATTTGCGGTTTCTGTAGCGAAAAACTCCTGCGGCGTAACGCCGAGATAGTCACAGATCACAAGAAATTCGCTCATGGAAGGCAGTGCTCTGCCGGAAGAAATACTCTAGAATATAGCTCTTGCGGTGTCCGAGATCAAGGCTCATCTGGTACTCGGATACGCCTTTTTCATCCGAAGCTGTGTGAGCCTGCTGCGAATATCGTCTTCTGTCATGATGAATGCACCGCCTTTCCTGCTTATTGTATTATATTTTCTGCACGAATATTACTGATTATTTCGCAAATTTTCTATTGACATATAACGATATAAATGGTATAATGATAAAAAAATCGAAGAATATCGGTAATCGGGAGCATTTCCGACTCGTATGATGATAAGCACTGTCAAATGGAAGGAGCCGATTATGGAAATACAGGATAAAATCGAAGAATTAGCTGATTTGCTTGAAAACAGAATCAAACAGTATGTGCCAAACGGAACTGATGCGATCAGAAAATTCTGGGGTGCTTATAAATTGACTGCGGTTATGAGAAGCGAATCGAAACAAGACAAATGCATACAGGAATACGGGCAGGCCGAAGACCTGCTGGATGATGAGATCACTGCAGCGATCTATCAGGTCGGTGCTTTTTCCGTGCGTATTTCAAAGAACGTCTGCGAGGGCAGGTATCCGAATGATTGGGCAGAAAGAACGCCCGCTCCTGCTGAGGTGATACAGAATTTGCGGGAAAAGGAAAATAAGCGCGCTGAAGCGTCTGACTTTGAAAGCGATTGTCCGCGTAATTGCCGGATTGAAATTGTGGTATCAGCCTGCAGGCATTCGGGAATTGCACCGGCAAAGAAATATCAGTACATCTGTCATGCGCAGCCGGAATGGCACGGCTGGTGTGAGACAATCGGGAAAATCTGTGCAGTCAGGCTCTCCAGGCGCAGCGATCAGGATGCTTTGATCGTAAATAAGCACTTTTTCGGAGACAGTCATTCAGCAGAACACTGGTATGCATTTTTTGAGAACGGAAAAGTGGAAGGATACTCGATAGATTGCTGAAAACCTGCAATCTGAATGGATACAGAGGAGGTGCGGATTATGTTCCTGAACAATAACGCAAAGCCTTTGCCGGACGGGCTCAAGTGCCTGAAATGTCCGTATTATCTCGGGCAGATCAAATGCATTGTCAGTCCGTGCAGAGAATGCATTATGAGCAAACGGAAAACGCATCCGTTTGTTCATTTGAAATCGGAACGGAAATCGGAGAAATGATCGGAGGTTCAGATGATGGAGCAAAACAGCGCGCAGCAGCAGATTTCTGATTATGCGCTTGCAGAGAAGCAATTTGTTTCCGGTCATGCCAAAGATGCATTTCCTGCGATCGCCCAATTTGCCGAACAGGGCAATCCAAGGGCAATGTATCTGTTAGCCTGTTTCTATCACATGGGGTTCGATACGGTTCCGATTGATCATGCGCGCCGGAACAGCTTGTGTGAACAGGCAGAAGCGTATGATGAGCCGATGCTGATGCACGGATATGCAGTCTGGTGCCTGAAAGAAGATCAGAAGCCTTATCGGGATCAATGCACGGCAGCCGTTTTTGACCGGCTTTTGAAAACCGCAGAGGCCGGTGACACGGCTGCACAGTATATCATCGGAAAAATGTATATGGACGGCGACGCCGTTGAACAGGACTATGCTGCATCTGCAAAGTGGTTCCGGCACGGTGCCGAATCGGGATATGCCGCTGCACACACCTTTGACGAAGAACGTAGAAAGGTTGACGAGCAGATCGACGGATTCTTCAATGCACTGCTGAACAAATAAGCGATTCAAAGAGACACGCTGCTTCCTGTTCAAGGGAGACAGCGTGTCTTTTGTGTATGCCGGTCAGACTGCCGCAGCTGCACAGACATTTTGCCCACCATTGCCGGTGACTGCCCGCGTACACTGCGCGGCATAAATGAACCCGCCTGATTTTGTGATCAGACGGGCTCTTCTATATATTCCATATACAAAATGGTGTTACTGCTGGATTTCCACACCGCCCCATTCAACGACTGCAAATCCCTTTCTTTCAAAGGGTTCCAACTGCTGCGGTTCAATCTCTACGGGGCTCTCAAGCGGAACGTATGCCATGAAGATCCGGCATTCGCTGTCAGGTGCCGGTGTGACCGTCAGCTTTGCAGAATTCGAATAGGCATCGCCCTGGAAGGAAATGAGGTTATACGCATTATGCTCCATCAGCGGAAGCCAGTATACGATAAACTCATTCATTTCCTGTTCGGTCAAGCCCATATATGTGAGCTTTTCTTTGAGAAAGCGCTCGGTATCACTGCCTGCTACGCAAAAACCAGTCGAAAAGTCAAAGCGTGTACGGCAGTTGACCGCATCCCAGAACAGGTATCTGTGATGTGACCCGTCCGCTTTGTTCAGGAGCGTGC
>JAFWUX010000227.1 GCA_017523995.1 Oscillospiraceae bacterium
ATTTTAACGCATGCCTTGCGCAAAATTCTCCGTACAGAGGCTTTCTTTTTATTAAAAGGCTCATGTCAAGTGTGTGGCTCAGCCCAAATCAAGCGGGTACTTTTCAACAAGCAGCTTACGTCAAATGAGTGGCTTACGCCCCAGAGAGGAGAGGATAAGGAAAGAGGGAGCGCGAGGGAGAGAACCTTAGGGAGAGGGGAGACCCGAGCGCAGCGAGGACTTCCCTCTCCCTATGGTTCTTCCCCTCGCATTCGCGCCCCGCGCCCAGTAAAAATAAATATCGGACAAAGGATAAAGAACATCAACGCTGCAAAGTGAATAGAGAATAGCGAAAAACGAAAAGTGAAAAACTGAAAGCCGCCCAGTCTGCATATCGCACATCTGAGCGGCTTTCTTCTATCCATATATAAAACGAGGTCCGGGGATAATATCCCCAGCAGGGCTTGGGGGCAGCGCCCCATTATAAAATCACCTCAAACCGTTTCAAGCTCAAGAACCGAAATCCCCTCCTGCATGACAAGCACCACGCTGCCCGAATCCGGCAGCCCCTCAGGAAGCGGCACCGCATATTCCCTGAAATCCGAGAACGAACTGCCCGCCTTGATCTGCAGCGCAACCGAATGCGAACCGATCTGCACCGTGATACCGTTCTGCTTGACGAGCGCCGCCGCCCGCAGAATCAGCCTGCGCTTTCCGGCAAACGGCACCCCCGTATACACCGCCGTGCCGCACCAGCCGCGCACGCGCAGATCATGCCGCCGCAAATCGCGGCAGTACCCGATCGTGACGCTGTATGCATCATCGAACTGCTCCGCATCAAAGCGGCTTTCACGCAGCGGAATTGTGTCGCCCGAGACTGTCACCGCAGCCTGCAGCGGCAGCGCATCCGAAGAACCGCCCGCGAAAAACTGATAGCAGCCGGATTCCGTCAGCATCCCGCAGCTGTGCGGATCGTAAATTTGCAGAACATACGCCGGAATCGTGATTTTCACGGATTCCCGCGCCCCCGCATCCAGATGCACGCGCGCAAATCCGCAAAGCTTTCTGATCGGGCGGCGGACGGCGGATTCCGGCACGGCAAAATAAATCTGCACAACCTCATCCCCTGCGCGCGCCGAGATATTCTGCAGCGTGACCTCCGCAGTCAGACTGCCGTCCGCATTCTGCGCAACACTGAGCGCCTCATACCGGAACGCCGCATACGAAAGCCCGAATCCGAACGGATACAGCGGCTTACCGCGGAAATAGAGATAAGTAGTACCGGCAGATTCAATGTCATAATTGCGGATATCCGGCAGATCATGCTCCGAGCGGTACCATGTCAGCGGCAGCCTTCCTGCGGGATTATATCTGCCGGAGAGCACATGCGCGGCAGCCGTCCCGAGATGCGCCCCCGCATGCGAACTCCAGAGAATCGCGGGCAGAATCTCCTGCTGCCGGTTGATCGCATAGGGATAGCCGGAGATCAGCAGCAGCGCGGTTTTCGGATTTGCGCTGTGCAGCGTCTCCGCCATATCCGGCTGAATATTGAGCGCGAGCGTCCTGCGGTCAAAGCACTCTTTCGCGACCTGCACCGGATGATTGCCCGTGCAGTAGATGACCGCATCGGCATCCGCAGCGATCCGCTTTGCGCGTTCTACGCCGCGGCTGATGACTTCGATCCGGAAGGCGCGCTCCGGTGTGACAGCGTTCTGTTCGGTAAAGCGGACGGTTCCGTCCGCAGCAGATTCCATGCGCTTGTGATGAAACGGCGCTTCGAGCACGGTGCCGTCCGGTGTTTCATGCAGACGGAAGGTCTCGTGCGTAAACCAGTCATAGACGCTGCGGTTATGCAGCAGCAGTCTGCCGTCATCCGAAACGCGCAGATAGCGGTTCGCGGATACGGCATAGAGATTCTGCCAGTTTTCGCCCCAGTCCTGCAGCGCAAACTGCGTCTGCTCCGAAACGGTTTCCGCATCAAAGGCGCAGGTACCGTCTGCGTGCACAGCAAGATATCTGCCGTTTGCCGCCTGCACGGTGACAATATCCCAAAGGCTGTCCGTGATAATCTCAGCATCGGGATATTCCGTGCGCATGCCCGCCAGCACCGAGACAGCATCGCGGAAATAGCCGGTGTACCAGTCCCGGAGATTTTCGTCGGCGAGCGGCCCGCAGACTGCAATGCGCTTCGGATTCCGCAGCGGCAGCATCCCCTCATTTTTCAGCAGGACAAACTGCTCCTCCGCCGCGCGCAGATTGACCGTCCTAGCAGCATCCGTATCAATCTGTTCCGGCGTGATGCTGTCATAGGGGCAGTCATCGCTGAACTGCCCAAGCCGCATCCGCGCATAGAGGACATTTGTCAGCATCGCGTCGAGCCCGGATTCCGTGAGCTTCCCCTCGCGCAGTGCGCAGTCGGCGGCATTTGCGGTCAGGGTGTCCTCATCGGTCATGAGGTCACAGCCTGCGCGGATCGCCTCGGCATAGACATCCGCATGGGATGTGCCGTATTTGTGCGCGAGCAGCGTCTGACCGAAATCGGCGCCGTCCGTGACAACAAACCAAAGCCCCCACTGCTCCTTGAGAATGCGTTTCAGATCGGGATTGCAGAGTGCCGGCACGCCGTTGATCTCGTTGTAGGCGGTCATGATGCTCTTTGCGCCGCCGAACCGGATCGCCGGCATGAACGCCGCATAGTAGTATTCATATTTCAGGCGCGGCGGCAGATAGGAATTATCGTTGATGCGGTTTTCCTCGAAGTTATTTGCACAAAAGTGCTTGAGCGTCGGCAGCACCTTGAGATAGCAGGGGTGCTCCCCCGCCATGCCGGATGTCAGCGCGGCAGTCAGTTCGCCTGCAAGGAACGGATCCTCGCCGTAAGCCTCCTCGGTTCTGCCCCAGCGCGGATCGCGCTCCATATCGACCGTCGGGCCCCAGACGCAGAGTGCGCTGCGGTGATCTTTATTATAATACGCACGGCATTCCGTTCCGGCGATGTCGCCGAGCTGCCGGAGCAGATCGCGGTCAAAGGTCGAAGCAAGCCCCACGGGCTGCGGAAAGACAGTTGAAAAGTCCTCCGCCTGCCGCCCGACAAAGCCTCTTGCAACCTCCGTGCCGACATAGAACTCCCCGAGCCCCAGCCGCTCTGCCGCATGCTGATGCGTTGTCAGGAGACCGCGTTTTTCCTCGGGTGTCAGGCTTGCCGCGAGGGCTGCTGCCTGTTCTCTGCTGATCTCTGATTGTTTCATAGTCCGTCCTCAATCCTTTACTTGTATTTTTATATGTTCTCATTATACAATACAACTTTTGCCGCGGTCAATAGCGTTTTTGCGCAATCGGCTGTCTGATTATCCCATAAACGGCAAAGTGAGCCGCCTGAGATGTGAAAATATACAAAAATCAAATGTTCAAACTGTCACAATGCACAAAACGCCGAAATCTGTTCCGTATCACAAAATATTCACATTGGCATAGTATACTCTATGCGTATTTCGGGAGTTATCACAGAGTAATTTGGAGAGGAAAGGTTGTGTTATCTTGCTCGGACTGAAAGGGATTACAAAGAATTATCTTGCGGGTGATTCTGAGGTTCAGGCACTCAAGGGAATTGACATCCAATTCCGGCAGAATGAATTTGTTGCGGTGCTGGGTCCCTCCGGCTGCGGCAAAACCACGCTGCTCAACATCATCGGCGGACTTGACCGCTACACATCGGGCGATCTGACAATCGCAAACAAATCGACAAAGGAATACAAGGACAGAGACTGGGATCATTACCGGAACCACACAATCGGATTTGTCTTTCAGACATACAATCTGATTCCGCACCAGACCGTGCTTGCCAATGTCGAGCTTGCACTGACGCTCTCGGGCATTTCCAAATCCGAGCGCCGCGAACGTGCCAAAAAGATGCTCGAGCGCGTGGGACTCGGCGACCAGATCCACAAAAAACCGAATCAGATGTCCGGCGGTCAGATGCAGCGTGTCGCGATTGCGCGTGCGCTGATCAACGATCCGGAGATTCTGCTTGCCGATGAGCCGACCGGTGCGCTCGATACCGAAACGAGCGTGCAGATCATGGATCTGCTCAAGGAGATCGCTAAAGATCGCCTTGTCATCATGGTCACGCACAATCCCGAGCTTGCCGAGCAGTATGCAACGCGCATCATCCGCCTGCTCGACGGCAAAATCCGGAGCGACTCGATGCCCTATGAGGAAAAGCAGGCAATTGAGGACCGCACAAAATTCCTTGCAGAAAAAGAAAAGGCAAACGCCGATCAGACAAAGCAGAAGAAGAAAAAAGTCTCGATGAGTTCCGCGACGGCGTTTTCGCTTTCGCTGAACAATCTGCTGACGAAAAAGGGACGCACCCTGCTGACCGCTTTCGCAGGCAGCATCGGCATCATCGGCATTTCGCTGATTCTCTCGCTCTCGGACGGCTTCCAGACCTATATCGACGAGGTGCAGGAGAACACGCTTTCCTCGTATCCGCTGACAATTCTCTCGCAGTCGGTTGACCTCTCGAGCATTGTCGAGAACATCACCGGTCAGGCGGAGCACCGCGATAATCACCCGCTTGACAAGGTCTATTCGACCGGTCAGGAGGCGGAGATGCTCAACGCGATGGTCTCCGAGGTCAAGCAGAACGATATGGTCGGCTTCAAAAAATATATCGAGGACAACAAGGACCGCCTCAGCGCCTATAACATCGAATATGACTACAACATTCAGCCGCTTGTCTATCTTGCGGATACGACCGATCAGATCACGCCGGTCAACCCGAATCCGCTGGTCGATGCCTATTACGGCATGATCGGCTATGATATGAATTCGATGTCCTCCTCCTATTCGCAGATCATGTCCATGAGCACGGACGGCATGGATATCTGGACGCTGCTCTACGGCGACCGTCAGCTGCTCGATCAGCAGTATGATATCATCAGCGGTCACTGGCCGGAGAACATGAACGAGGTCATTCTCGTGGTCGATGATTACAATGAGATCACCGGCATGACGCTCTACGGTCTCGGTCTGCGCGACCCGAATGAAATCTCCGGCATGTTCTCGGATATCATGGCGGGCAATGAGATCGAGGTGCAGTCCGCAAGCTACGATTACCGCGACCTGATGAACATGCAATTCCGCGTGCTGCTGCAGCCCGATCTCTATGAATATGACAAGACCGAAAACTGCTGGAAAGACCGCAGCCGCAATGATGAATACATGGCGGAAAAGATCGAGAACGGCGTTCCGGTGCATATCTCCGGTATTGTCCGCAAGAAGAAGGGCACGCCGACCGGCGCGCTGATGCCCGGAACAATCTGCTACACGCAGGAGCTCGTCGATCATCTGCTCGATGAGATTGCCGATACCGAAATCGTCAAGGCGCAGCAGGAAAAGCCGGAGATCGACGTTTTCACCGGCTACGAGTTCGAGGATCACGATGATGTGACAATCGACGATGTCTATGCCTATCTCGACAACATGAGCGAGGCGGAATTTGCACAGCTGCAGGGAATGTTCACGAATCTCTACGGCAATTCGATCACGCCGGAAAACGTCACCGATGCGCTGAACGATATGGACGATGAAGACCTTGTCGCGGCGGTTGCTCCGACGATGCTTGAAAACATCACGCTCGATGATGCAAAGGCTTTCGCGGAGACAAAGGAAGGTCAGGGCGCTCTGATGATGATGCTCGCCGAGCAGGCAGGCACCGATCCCGACCCTGCAATGCTCGCAGAGCTCGATGACGATACGCTGCTCAAGCTCTACACCGGCATAATGGAATCGCAGATCACTGCGGACGCAATCCGCGCAAAGATTGCGGACATGAGCGAGGAGGAGGTCAGCGCGCTGGCACAGTCGCTCAATCCGGCAAAGGATGTCGAGAGCATGAAAAAGGCGCTCGCGACAATGGATGAGGATATGCTCGTCTCAGTGTTCAAGGATCAGATTCTTGCGCAGTCCACCGACAACACCTATGACGGCAACCTGCAGAAGCTCGGTCTGCGCGATCCCGACAGCCCGTTTGCAATCCAGATTTATTCGGAGAGCTTTGAGGCAAAGGAGCAGTTCGAGGACTTCGTTCAGGAATACAATGACAAGCAGGCAAAGGACAGCGACGATGAAGCCGCAATCGAATACACCGATTACATCGGCATTCTGCTCTCCTCTGTGACGAAGATCATCAACATGGTCTCCTATGTGCTGATCGGATTTGTTTCGATCTCGCTTGTGGTTTCGTCGATCATGATCGGCATTATCACGTATATCTCGGTGCTTGAGCGCACAAAGGAGATCGGTATTCTCCGCTCGATCGGTGCATCGAAGCGCGATGTCAGCCATGTGTTCAATGCCGAGACATTCATCGTCGGTCTGGTCGCCGGTATCATCGGCGTTGTGATCACGATGCTGCTCGATATCCCGATCAATATGATTATTGAGAAGGCTGCCGGTGCGCCGGATATCGCGTTCCTGCGTCCGGTCTATGCGGTGATTCTGATTGCGATCTCTGTTCTGCTGACGCTGATCGCAGGCATCATCCCCGCAAGACTCGCCGCCAAAAAAGACCCCGTCATCGCCCTGCGGACGGAATGACAGCGGTATCTCCGATGGATTTGTAATGGGGACTCCGTCCCCAAGCCCCTGCTGGGGTCATTGACCCCAGACCCCATTTTTATGCGTAGATAGAGTAAAGCCGCTCCTGTTTTTGTAAATGGGAGCGGCTCTCTATTGCGCTGCCGGAGCGCCAATATAAAAGTTTTGATCAAACTTTTTCAAAAGTTTGCGGGTCAAGGGCAGAGCCCTTGTCGCTCGTCGCAACGAGCGAAACTCTTTAGCGTAGTAAGAGCTCGGGGGCTTGGGCGCCTGCGATAGAGGCGCCCATTTATAAATAGCATCCGCGAAGCGGATACATCTTTTTGCAGTATCTCCGATGGATTTGTAATGGAGACTTACAGTATTGCTGCGCAAACCGTTAGACCCCATGTTTATGTGTGGATAGAATGAAGCCGCTCCGGTTTGATTGGAGCGGCTCTCTATTATGATTCGGGTTGTTCCGCCGCAGGCTGATTGTCTGCCGGTTCTTCGTCTGCCTCGGCAGGTGCTTCATCCTCCGGCGCGTCTTCCGGTGCGGTATCGGGTTCGTCGGGCGCTGCATCCGGCTGAATATCCTCGGGCGTTTCGTCTTCGGCGTTCTCCGGCGCTGCAGCAGATTCGCTTTTCGGCGTATATTCCGGTGCAGGCAGCGAGACCGCAGGCGCACCCTCCTGCGAGAAATCCTTGAAACAGAGGTTCAGGTCAACATCGCCGGAAATGCCCGCGACGGTGCCCGTGCAGCTGTACTGCCACATGTCATAGTCATAGATATAGGTCGGGCCGTCGCCGTATTCCGCAAGCCAGAACGGAATCTCCGCAAGGCGCGGCAGATCAAGCTTGAACAGCGATGTGCGCTTGTTCTGATAGACCATTGTGCGGTAGCCGTAGGACTCCATATTCTGACAGTAGGCAAGCACGCAGTCCGTCAGCACATCCACGGGGACATTGTCCGTGCGCGCGCCCTCGTCATCGTGGAAGATCAGCTCCCAGTCAAATGCAACAGGGAAATCCAGATCGCAGCCCTCAAGCTGCTGTGCGGTCAGGATCGCCTCCTCGACCGCCTCCTCCTCGGTGACAGCCTGCGAGAAGAAATAGGCACCGACAAGCAGTCCCGCATTTTTCGCGGCACGGTAATATTCACGGAATTGTGTATCCTTTGCGAGTTTGCCCGTCCCGACGCCGTATCCGCGGTAGCCGACGCGCAGCATCACAAAGTCGATGCCGTCCGCTTTGATTGCTGCCCAGTCTGTGACAGTGTTGTGTGCCGAGATGTCAATACCGGTCAACGCATTGAGATTGCCCTCCGCATCAAAGGAGAGCATTCTGCCCTGATCCGTCTCGACCAGATTCTCAAGCGGATGCGTTGAAAGCGGCACATCCGCGAGCACCGGCAGCCAGATCTGCCCGTAGGTGTTGTCGCTCAGCAGGATTTTGTGACCGCGCCGCTCATAGAAATGATCGACCTCCACCGGCTCATAGGTGCGCGGCGGAACGTCAATCAGCTCGGGATCCTCGCCCTGCCGCTGCATGTATTCGCGCATGGATGTGATTGTATGGTGCTGTTTCAGTGCAATGCCGCCGAGGACAACTGACGATGCGAACAGTCCGGCGCATGCGACACCGCCGATCGCTGCAAGGATATGCTTTGCTGCCATGATATAAACTCCGTTTCTTTCATTCGACAAAAATCGATCTTACAAACGCTATTATATCATATTTCTGCGGATTCTTCAATGCAAAACACGAAATCTTCATTGCAACTTCATCTTTGTTAAGAAAAACCGCTGAACAAGCATTTGCTCATTCAGCGGTTTTGTTATGGGCAGCGCCCAATTATATTCTTTGCCGGTTTCGCATGAAACGATGCGATACCTTGTTATTTTGCATATCCGTTCGGATTCTGCTTCTGCCAGTTCCACGAATCGCGGCACATATCCTCGAGCGTCTTTTCGGTTTTCCAGTTCAGGAGCGCAAGCGCTTTGTCCGCGTTTGCATAGCACTCCGGCAGATCGCCCGGACGGCGTGCGCCGTAAACATGGTTCACCTTGATGTTGTTGACACGCTCAAAGGTCTCCACGATCTCCGTCACGCTGTAAGGCGTACCGGTGCCGAGGTTGACAATCTCCACGCACTGCTGCTTCTGATCGCGCATGCGCAGGATGTAATCCACTGCCTTGACATGTCCCTTTGCGAGATCGACCACATGAATATAGTCGCGAGTGCAGGTGCCGTCCTTCGTCGGATAATCGTTTCCGAAGATGGTCAGGCACGCACGCTTGCCGACTGCAACCTGTGTGACATACGGCATCAGATTGTTCGGAATGCCCTGCGGGTCCTCGCCGATCATGCCGGATTCGTGTGCACCGATCGGGTTGAAATAGCGCAGCAGCACAACCGAAAGTGCCGGATCCGCCTTTGCGGCATCCTCAAAGATCTGCTCCATCATCGCCTTGGTCCAGCCATAGGGATTCGTGCAGACGCCGCGCTTCATCGTTTCGATATACGGCACGGGATTCTCCTCGCCGTAGACCGTCGCGCTTGAGGAAAAGATGATCTGCTTGACGCCGAACTGCTCCATGACCTCGAGCAGCGTCAGGGTTGTGTCGATGTTGTTGCGGTAGTACATCACCGGCTTCTGCACCGACTCACCGACTGCCTTGAGTCCGGCAAAATGGATCACGGCGTCGATCTGATTCTCACGGAAAATGGTTTCGAGCTTTTCATGCTCGCGGATATCGGCTTCGTAGAGGCGAACCTTCTTTCCGGTGATCTGCTCCACTCTGCGGATTGCCTCCGGTGAGCTGTTTGCGTAATTATCCGCAACAACCACATCGTAGCCCGCATTGAGCAGCTCGACTGCGGTGTGCGAGCCGATATATCCGGCGCCGCCTGCTAAAAGAATTGTAGACATAGACACCTCAAATCCTTATTCCACTGTGACCGACTTTGCAAGGTTGCGCGGCTTATCCACATCAAAGCCCTTGCCGATCGAAACATAGTAGCTCAGGAGCTGGAGCGGAATGACGCTCAGGCTGCCTGCAAACAGCGACTCGATCTGCGGGACATAGCAGACAAATTCCGCCGTATCCTCGAGGAAGTAGTTGCCTGCCGTGGTCACAGCCATAACCTTTGCGCCGCGGCTCTTGACCTCGACCATATTGCTGATCGTTTTCTCAACAAGACCGCTCTGCGTCACAACGCTGATGACGATTGTGCCGTTCTCGATCAGGCTGATCGGGCCGTGCTTCAATTCGCCGGCTGCATATGCTTCGGAGTGGATATAGCTGATCTCCTTGAGCTTTAAGCTGCCCTCCATGCCGATTGCATAGTCGATGCCTCTGCCGATGAAGAACGAATCCGAGACATTGATGAGCTTGTTCGAGAACCACTTGATGCGCTCGGTATCCTCGAGAATCTTCGCGATCTTATCCGGAATGGAGTAGACCTCATCGAGCAGCTCGTTATAGCGCTCCTCAGCAATTTCATTTCTAGCCTTTGCAAACTGCAGCGCAAGCAGATAGCCTGCGACAAGCTGCGTGCTGTATGCCTTGGTGGTTGCGACGGAAATCTCCGGACCTGCGAGCGTGTAGAAGACGTTATCTGCTTCGCGCGCAATCGAGGAGCCGACCACATTGACGATGCCGAGCGTCTTGATGCCTTGATCCTTCGCGGAACGGAGCGCTGCAAGCGTATCGGCGGTTTCGCCGGACTGGCTGATGACAATCACGAGGCTGTTTTTGTTGAGCGTCATCTTTCTGTAGCGGAATTCCGATGCGAGCTCCACACGAACCTGCAGGCTCGTGAGATCCTCGATGACATACTGCAGTGCAACGCCGACATGATATGCCGAGCCGCAAGCCACAATGTAAATCTGCCGGATGCGCTGCATCTCCTCATCCGTCAGGCTGACGCTGTCGAAATGGACAACGCCGTCCGTGACAACCGAGTTGATCGTATCGCGGATGACCTTCGGCTGCTCGTGAATCTCTTTCAGCATGAAGTGCTCATAGCCGCCCTTTTCCGCGGATTCGGCATCCCACTTGATTTCGGTCAGCGGCTTTTCAATCTCCTCGCTGTCAATGGTGTAGAAGGTCACTTTGCCCTTTTCGAGCTTTGCGATCTCCATGTTTCCGATATAATAGACATTGCGCGTATACTTGAGAATCGCCGGAACATCCGAAGCGACATAGCTTTCGCCGTCCGCAATGCCGATGATCATCGGGCTGTCCTTGCGGGCGCAGTAAATCTCACCCGGATAGTCCTTGAACATCACGCAGAGCGCATAAGAGCCGCGGATGCGCACCATCGCGCGCGCGATCGCCTCGATGGGCTGCTGCGAATACTTTTTGTAGTAGTAGTCGATCAGCTTGACCGCGACCTCTGTATCCGTCTGGGATTTGAACGAATAGCCCTTTTTGATGAGCTTTTCGCGCTGCTCCTGAAAGTTCTCGATGATGCCGTTGTGGACGGCAATGACATTGCCGTCATCGCTGGAATGCGGATGCGCATTCACGGCAGAGGGCTCGCCGTGGGTTGCCCAGCGGGTATGACCGATTCCGCAGGTGCCCTTGACAGCCTTGCCCTGATCGGTCATCTCGGCAAGCACTTTCAGCTTGCCCTTTTCCTTGATGATCTCAGTCTGCTTTTCACCGTCACGGACGGCGATACCCGCGGAGTCATATCCGCGGTATTCAAGTTTCGACAGGCCGTCCAGCAGAATGGGGGCAGCCTGTTTGGTTCCCGTAAAGCCTACGATTCCGCACATTTACACAAATACCTTTCTGATTACAGTGTCGCAAGATATGCCATGAAGTTCTGCTTGTTCTCGAGTGCCGTGGTGGTCGGTCTGCCGAGATCGTCACGCGCACCGATCGAGCACTTGACCTCGATCAGAGAAAGCTCGTTTCTGCCCTTTGCAGCCTCGAGCTCACGGTCGAGATCGGCGAAGTTATCGACGCAGACAGCATTCGGATAGCCGCATGCCTTTGCAATGCCGACCAGATCAATCTGTGCTGCAACGGTCGGCATACCGCCGACGGTCTCATGTGCACCGTTGTTGATGACAACATGCACGATATTCTTCGGCTTGTTTGCGCCGAGCACTGCCATCGAACCCATGTGCATCAGGACTGCGCCGTCGCCGTCCACGCACCAGATTCTCTGCTCCGGCTTGTTGATTGCGATGCCGAGTGCAATCGAAGAAGTGTGACCCATCGAGCCGACTGTCAGGAAGTCATACTTGTGGCTCTGACCGTTTGCGACTCTGGTCTCAAAGAGCTCACGGCTCGGCTTGCCGGTTGTGGAGACGATCGGATCCTCGCCTGTTGCCTTGACAATATGCTGAATGATCTCCTCACGGATCATCTTGTTGCTGTTCTTGTATTCGACCTCCGGTGCGTTGGTCAGCGCGCCCTTGCGGACAACAAATGCGACCTGCTTACCCGCTGCGAGCACCTTGCGGTAGTCCTCCATGACTGCTGCAAGCTCCTCCTCGGTTGTGTCCTTGCCGATGATAAAGGTCTTGATGTCCATATCCTCGAGCAGCTTGACCGTGACCTCGCCCTGATAGATGTGCTGGGGCTCATCGTGAACGCCCGGCTCACCGCGCCAGCCGACGATGAAGATCATCGGGATTGCGTAGACCTTGTCATTCAGCAGCGATGCAACCGGATTGATGATGTTGCCCTCGCCGGAGTTCTGCATATAGACAACCGGAACCTTGCCGGTAGCCAGATGATAGCCGGCTGCGAGCGCGGTGCAGTTGCCCTCGTTTGCCGCGATGATATGATGATTCTGATCAATCCCATAGGTATCCATCAGGTAGTTGCAGAGCGCTTTGAGCTGCGAATCCGGCACACCGGTATAGAAATCCGCGCCGATGATCTTAACAAGACTTTCAACTTTCATTTTTCTTACTCCTGTCTCAAAATCTGCTTATAAAGGCTTTCAATGGTCTCCACGGTCAGCCTGACCGGATGATTCTTCAGACGGTCCGGATTGACCGAAGTCTTGAGAATATCAATATCCTCCGGCGACCGCAGCTCCGGCACCGGCAATTCGAGCGAATCGACAAATGCTGCGAAGCATTCTGCGAGCTGCTCCGGCGCGCAGCCGAATGCAGCCGCGATCTTGCCGAGCACCTGCTTCAGATGCTGCTCGCCGCGCGGATCAATACATGCCTCCGGATGCTGCATCATAAAGGGAATCAGCGCTTTGTCGCAGAGCGCCGCCGCGTGACCGTGCGCAATGCCGTAAAGGCTGGTCAGCTTGTAGCACATTGCATGACCTGCCGTTGTCTGCGTGATATTGATTGCCTTGCCCGCGATGTTCGCGGCTTTCAGCATATTTTCGTTGCCTGCGTCCTCGTTTGCAAGATAGCTTGCCTTGTTCGCAACGATCATTTTGATCGCCTGCTGAGAATAGCCCATGCTCTCCGCATTGGAGTTGACCGACCAGAAGGACTCGACTGCATGACAGAGCGCATCCATCATGGTCGCCTTCTTCTGATACACCGGCAGGGTTTTCAGCGCACTGGCATCAAACAGAACCGTGGACGGAATGCAGCTGTAATCGGTGACGGACTGCTTTGCGCCGTTATAGTAAATGACGGCGTAGCGGGTCGCCTCGCTGCCGGTGCCCGCGGTTGTCGGGACGGCGAACAGCGGCACATCATTCGGCACGATCTGCTGCCTGAGATAGTTTTCGCTGCTGTCCATATTGGAATACAGCTTGATGCACTTTGCAACGTCGATGGCGCTGCCGCTGCCGACAGCTGCGATCAGGCCGCAGTTGTTTTCGTGAAAGATCTCCACGCCCTTGACCACCGATTCATACAGCGGATTCGGCTGGAAATCGGAGAACTTTACAACGCGGATGCCCTTGCGTGCTTCGAGCGTCTCAAAGTAATCTTTGATGCGCAGAAACCCGAAGGCGCTGTCACATACGAGCAAAATGCTTTTTGCGCCGGACTGAACGAAGTATTCGTCCAGTTCGACGTAATCAGCACTTGCAGTCAAAATCTGCTGCATGTTATACTTCCTCCGGAATCAGGCGGATGATCTCCTTGAACGGCATGCAGATATCATCGCATTCCTTTGCACGGTGGTGCTCAAGGATCATCTTTGCTGCGTTCTGCATCGCCGGGAAGCCGGTTCTGGTCAGCTGGTTTGCATAGATGACAACATTGACGCCGCGCTCCTTGAATTCCTCCTCGGTGACCATGTTGAACGATGTCGGGACAACAACGATCGGC
>JAFWUX010000228.1 GCA_017523995.1 Oscillospiraceae bacterium
GACGAAAGTGCGCTTCTTGTGTTATACTGTTCATAAACAACTTCCTTTTTGATATTGGTGTTTTGGTGGTACTTAACATTATATCATTTTGGAAGTTGTTTTTCTATTCCCTCTGTTACCTATCTATTGTATCATAACACAGCAGACAGCAAAAAGCAAGCTGCGGCATGATTTCGCAGCTTGCTTTACACCGGCGACTGATAGAACCGGATATCAAATTGTGCGCCGTGCGGTTCAGCGTTCCGCACCTGAATGCTGCCGCCCTGCGCGGTAATGATCCTGCGGGCAAAGGCAAGCCCGATGCCGTATCCCGCCTTGGAAAAGGACGCCCCGCGATAGAACCGCTCAAAGATATGCGGCAGGTCCTCCTCGCGGATGCCGCTGCCGGAATCGGTGATCAGGATGCCGGTGTAGATTGCATTCGCCTCCGCCTGCACGGTGATGCTGCCGCCCTCGGGGGTGTGCTCCATGCAGTTTTTCAGCAGATTGCAGAGCGCCTCGGTGCAGTAGGGGAGATCGGCAGTGATATACGGATCGTCCGCGATCTCTACCTTGACCGCAATATCCTTCAAATCCAGCGCCACGGAGATCGGTTCCAGCGCATCTGCGATGAGCGTGCGGCAGCTGAAGCGCGTCTTCTGGAATGTCACCGCGCCTGCATCAAGGCGGGAAAGCCCCAGCAGCGTCTCGATCATCCACTGCATTCTCGCGAGCAGCGACTGCAGTTCCCGGAGATTTTCCGCCTGCTGCTCTCTGGGCAGATTTGGTTTGCGCATCATGTCCACAAGCAGGATCATGGCGGTCAGCGGTGTGCGGAGCTGATGCGAGATATCCTCAAGCGACTCCTGCATAAAGCTGCGATCCTGCCGGAGTGCGGCATTCTGTTCGCGCAGCCGGACGGTCATTTTGCTGATCTCGGATGCAAGGATGCCCAGTTCGCCCTCTGCGTAGGTATCAAAGGTGATCTGTTCGGCGCCGTGCAGAATGCTGCTGATCTCATCGCAGAGCATTGTGATCTGCTTTTTGCGGCAGGACGCAAAATACGCACTGAGTGCAAAGGCAATCATTCCGGCAGCAAGCACGATCAGCGCCGCCGCCGGATGCAGCAACCCGCAGAGCACAGCCGTCACCGCCAGCAGTGCGATCTTCAACGCGGTTTCGAGACCGCTGTAATCCTTCATTGCTCCGCCGCCTTGTAGCCCATGCCGCGCACGGTCCGGATGATCTGCGGGTTCTGCGGATCATCCTCGATTTTTTCGCGCAGGCGCTTCATATAGACATTGAGTGTGTTATCCGAGACAAGCTCGCTCGAGACCGACCACAGCTCGTCGATGAGGCGGTCGCGCGTCATGAGCTGACCTTTGTTTGTCAGGAGTATCAGCAGCAGACGGTATTCGAGCGCGGAGAGAAACAGCTCGGTGCCGTCCTTCATGACGGTGCCCTTTGAGGGATCAAGCGTGAGGTTGCGGCAGGAGATGGTCTGACTGCCGCGCTGCGTCCGGCGCATGGCGTTTTTCATGCGCGCAATCAGCTCGCGCGGACGGAACGGCTTATTGATATAATCATCTGCCCCGACCTCGAATCCCGCGACGGTGCAGGCTTCATCGGCAGATGCGGTCAGAAAGATCACCGGTGTATCCGACTGCGCCTTGATCGCCGCGCAGACGGAAAACCCGTTTCCGTCCTGCAAAGAGACATCAAGCAGGGCACAGTCAAAGGGGCGCTCAGCAAAGCGTGCAAGCCCGTCCGTCTGACCGGCTGCATGCGTGACCTGATAGCCCTCGGATGTCAGAAACCGGATGAGTGTGCGCGCAAGCTGTTCGTCATCTTCCACGAGCAGGATATTCGGCATCTTGACACTTCCCTTCATTCATCGTTACCCTTTATTATACCATATTTTTCTCCAAAGCACAACCGGTTTTGAAGTTTGGAAATTAGAAATGAGAAAATAGAAATGAGAAATTGCGGTATCCGCTGCGCGGATGATTTTATAAATGGTTCTCCGGCAGCTATGGAAAATCGGATGCAGGCACTATCCGCTAAGATTGATTCATAAACAGAAGATGAAACCAGCAGACACAAATCAGACCTTTAGCAAATTGGAGGCGGGCACTGCCCGCGATTGATTCATAAACGCATGATGAAACCAGCAGACACAAAACAGACCTTTAGCAAATTGGAGGCGGGCACTGCCCGTTGCGATTGATTCATAAACACATAATGAAGAAAGCAAACACAAAACATACCTTTAGCAATATGGAAGCGGGCACTGCCCGCCGCAAAATGGATGCAGGCACAGCCAACTGTGATTGATTCTTGAACATATGATGAAACCAGCAGACACAAAACAGACCTTTAGCAAATTGGAGGCGGGCACTGCCCGCCGCAATAATTGCAAATTTTGCGATGTTTCTCGTTTTTCATTGACTTTTTGCAGATTCTGTGATATGATATAGGTGGTATAATATTGTTTTATACCGCAATATTGTTTTAAGGGGAGTATGAAAGATGAAAGGAACGAAACTTTGCAGCGCAATCAGCGCTGCGGCTGTTCTGTGCAGTGCAATGTCTGTATTACCGGTACAGACTGCCTATGCAGAACCGGTCGAACTGTTCTCGGATGATTTCGAGGACGGCAATTCCTGCGGCTGGGCGTCTCACGGCGACGCAGCAACCGTCTCGCTGACAACCGATCAGGCGCACAGCGGAAAAACCAGTATGTTTATCACAGACCGTGAACAGGACTGGCAGGGTGCGGAATGCAGCAAGGTCGGCTATTTCTATGCCGGTGAAAGCTATTCCTGCTCGATGTGGTTCTACTATGATGATGCATCCGCGAATGCATCCCAGACCTTCCAGCTTGGCTACAAATATGTCCAGAACGGTGAGACGCGCTACGGCAGCGTCGGACAGGTCAATGCGGAAAAGGGCGAGTGGAGCGAGCTGAAAGCGAATGTCACGTTCCCTGCGGACTGCACCGGCATCACGCTCTATACCCAGTGCAGCGACACGGATCTGCCGAATTACATCGACGACTGCACCGCGACCGGCGAAAAGCATGAGGGCAGCGATGCAGAAGGCTTCTCCTATGATTTCGATGACGGCAAGGTCGCTGACTGGTACGGCAGATCCTGCGATATCAAAGTCTCGGATAAAATGGCGCACAGCGGCGATTATTCGCTCTACACGAGCAACCGCTCCGATCTCTGGATGAGCCCCGCCGTGGACTGCACGCTCTACTGCAAGCAGGGCGGATACTATTCGTTCTCCTGCTGGGTTGCCTATGACGGCGAGAACTGGACCGATACCGCATCGTTCCAGAGCTACCTGATGTACAATCTCGGCGGCACAATGCAGTATATGAATCTCGCGGACGAGACAACCGCAAGAGGCGAGTGGGTACAGATCTCCACACGCTACACAATCCCCGAGGGCGCAACGAATATCGCATTTTATGTGCAGCCGAAGTGGTCGAGCAACCCGTCCGATCAGGACCTCAAGATCGACTTCTATATTGATGATGTCGAATGCAAGGCGCTTGCAGAGCCGGAGATCGAATCCGACCTTGCAAACCTCAAGGATACCTACAAAGATCAGTTCAAGCTCGGCTGTGCAGGCACAGTCTCCGAGATGACGCCGAAAGCGGCACAGGATATTGTCAAAAAGCATTTCAACTCGTTCACGTTCGGCAATGAGCTGAAACCGGAATCACTGCTCGATCAGACCAAGACGGCTGCATCCGGCAGCGAAACCGATGTTGTGGTATCGCTCAAGGGCGCAGAAAAGCTCTTTGACTTTGCAAGAGAGAACAAGCTGCCGGTGCGCGGTCATACGCTGGTATGGCACAGCCAGACGCCGGACTGGTTCTTCCGCAAGGGCTACAAGGCAGGCGGCGAGTGGGCATCCCGCGAGACGATGCTCAAACGTATGGAGAATTACATCAAGGCAGTGTTTGCCGCGATTGAGAAGGATTATTCCGATATCGACTTCTACTGCTGGGACGTTGTCAACGAGGCATTCCTCGATGACGGTTCCTACCGCAAGCCCGGCTCGACCGAGGAGAATGACGCATACTCCCCGTGGATCAAGACAATCGGCGAGGATTACATCACCTATGCATTCCGCTATGCACGGCAGTATGCGCCGAAGGGCACAAAGCTGTTCTACAATGACTTCAACGAGTACACCCCTGCAAAGCGCGACGCGATCATCAAGATGGTCAAGGGACTGCAGGAGGAAAAACTGATCGACGGCATCGGTATGCAGTCGCATCTGCAGATGAGCTCCCCGACAAAGGAAGGCTATGCAGAAGCACTGAAGATGTACGGCGATCTCGGACTTGAAGTGCAGGTCACCGAGCTTGATATCAACAACAAGAGCAATTCCCGCTCCTCGCAGCTTGATCTTGCACAGCGTTACCGCGATATCATGAACGCAATCCTCGATGCGAAAAAGGCAGGCACCAATGTCACGGCGGTTGTGATCTGGGGCATCACCGATGCAACGAGCTGGATCGGCGGCTATCCGGTGCTCTTTGATGAGGATTACCACGCAAAGCCCTCGTTCTATGCTGTGCTCGATCCTTCCAAGGCGATCCAGACTGTTCAGAACAAGGATGCGATCATTTCTGAGAACGCATCCGGCGATGCGGGTGCATTTGATTTGCAGGCAGCAGCGGCAATCGGCAATGCAGGCTCGTTCAAGTCGGTTTACAATGCTGAAAAAGGTCTGGTGATTTCCGTTACCGCAGCAAAGGCGGGCGATCTCGCCGTGATGTTCGACGGCACGAAGAAAGCGCTGAAATCTTTGAGCGCAGGCGAAACCTATCAGTTTAGTCTTGCGGCATCCGGTGCAAAAGCCGGTTCGCTCTATAATTTTGATATCGCAATCGGCGACACCTGCTGGAACAGCATGTCCGGCACACTCTCCGATGAAAACGCCGGTACGCTGACGATTGCAAAGGCTCCGGTCTGCGCCGAGGCTGCATCCGGCACCCCGAAGATCGACGGCGAGATTGACGCAGTCTGGGCGAACGCTGAAAAGCTCGCGGTCAATAACTTCCAGATGGGCAAAAAGGGCACCAATGCAGAGGGTACTGCGCGCGTGCTCTGGGATAACAATAACATCTATGTGCTGGTTGAGGTCACCGATCCGAACGGCATGCATGCTTCCAGCGTGAACCACTACGAATGCGATACTGTTGAGGTTTTCGTGGACGGCAACAATCAGAAGACCACCGCATATCAGCAGGATGATATCCAGTGCCGTGTCGGCTATGACAACAGCAAAACCGTCTCCGATAATCACACGGTTGAGGATTACACCGCTGCGGCGGTCAAAGGCTCGAACGGCTATATCGTCGAGCTTGCGATTCCGGCACAGGGCGTGAAGTACACATCCGGCGGCACGATTGGCTTTGATGTTCAGATCAACGATGATGCAGGCACCGGCGAGCGTGCCGGCGTCACCAACTGGAGCGGCGACAAATCCGGCATGGGCTATACCGATACCCATTGCTTCGGTGTCCTGAAGCTCACCGGCGATGCACCGGCGCTCAAGGGCGATGTCAATCTGGACGGTCAGGTTGATGTTTCCGATGCAGTTCTGCTTTGCCGCTTTGCTGCTGAGGATAAGACCGCGGCCATCAAGGAGCAGGGCAAATCCAACGGTGAGGTTGACGGCAAAGCCGGTCTCTCCGCCGATGACGCTATCATGATTTTGAAGTACATCGCAAAACTTGTGAAGTCTCTTTGATTTCCGTGCACAGAAAGAGGATCGCTTCGCGATGATCCATAATGGGTGCTGCCCAGACCCCGTTTTTAGCTGAGAAAGCGCATGAAGTCACACAGTTGCGTGACTTCATGCGCGTGTTTTTGCGAACGCAGTAGATTTGATCTGCTGCGTTTTCTTTTTATGATTTTATGCAACTTTCATATAATTATCACAATCGAATGGTAGAATAGCACCAAAGATAAAACCATCACAACCGGAAACGAGGAAATAATATATGAAACATTTAGGGGCAGTCCTGCTGATTACAGGCGGAATGCTGCTGACCGCCTGCGGAATGTCCATATTACAGGGCGAACCGGAGCAGGCAGAGGAAACCAGCAAGCCGAAAACTGAGCATACCGCACAAACCGCAGCTTCTACCGAATCCAGCGCGGAAAGCACGGAATCATCTGAATCCGGAACAGCCTATGAATTTCCGGATCTGCATACATTTGAAGCGAAAACGCTCGAGGGGAGCAGCTTTTCTCCGGCGGATTTTGCCGCTGCCGATGTGACCGCGATCAATATCTGGTCCACAACATGCGGCCCGTGCGTGCGGGAGATGCCGGAGCTTGCGGAATATGCGAAAACGCTGCCGGAGAATCTGCGCATTATGACATGGTGTCTTGATGCGGATGTGTCCACATCGTCGGCGGATATTCAGCAGTATCTCACGGAATGCGGCTTCACCGGCATCACGCTGGCTGCCGGAAACGGTGATCTGGAAACGCTGTACAATCATCTGATGTATACGCCGACCACGATTTTTGTCGATGCAGACGGCAATCTTGTCGCTGAGCCGCTGATCGGAGCGGGCAGCATCGCGGAGCGCTACTCAGCGCAGTTTGATGCGGCGCTGGATTCGCTCGGCATTGCACATGAATCAGAAAAAGAATGAAAACCGCCGCGGAGCAGTCAGTCCTCCGCGGCGGCTTTTTGCTCTAATGAATCAATCATGAGGGCTCTGCCCTCAAACTCCCGCCAAAGGGTCAATGACCCTTTGGAATCCCACTTTTGGGAAATGATAGAATAACGTTCTTTTTCTATTGCAACTTGAAATGGGATTCTTAAGGGATATTTTTCCCCTAAGCAGGGGCTTGGGAGCTCGATTTCTGCGCAGCAAACTCGACACAGTGCAGCGCGGAGAGTCCCCATTAGAATCCGCCGGAGGTGCTTTATTCAGCGTCTCCCTAATGCTGCACGCAAAGCATCTGCGGTTTCAGGCGGAAGGTCAAGCAGCGCATCTGCATGATAAAACGCGGCGCCGTCTGTCTGCGGAGAACGAAGCACATCCGCCGCCTGCTGCACGATCAGTTCCGGTGTGCCGCACCATTCGGATTCTCCCGCGCCTGCGTAAGGATCCTTCTGTCCGGTTTTGTATGCGGCAAGCCCGATCACGAGGCGGACATCATCCCTGCGCGGCAAAGTCTGCCATGTCTGCAAAATCTCAGTAAACGGGGATTTTTCATTGCGGTATCCGAAATAAATCTGCGGTACGATCCAGTCGCAGCAGCGGTCATCGCCGAGCCATGCGGGAACATCTGCATAGAGCGATTCGCGGTTCGTCCGCAGACTGCCTTGCGGACTGACGGAAAACACCGCGTCCGGATCGGCGCTGTGAACTGCGCTGTTCATCTGATGCATCAGCTCCGTGATGTTTCCGCGCCGCCATGATGCGAGATCAGAGGCGCCGGAAACTGCAAAATCCTGTGCATCAAATGCGGTTTCGGTTGTCGGATAGAAATAGTCATCAATGTGGATGCCATCAGGGTGATACTGTGAGATCAGCTCTGTGATCGCGCCGGTCAGGAACGTGCAGGTCGAATCTGCTGCCGGATTCAGATAGTATCTGCCGTCCCATTTCGAAAGATGCGCGGCGCGTTCTGCGGGATCGCGATACCATGTTTGCAGCTGCGAACTGCCGGACTGTGCATCCATATAGGCTTCGGTCTGCAGGCGCAGCGGATTGATCCATGCATGAAACGAGAGCCCGAGCGTCTTGCAGACCGGCTGAAACAGCGTCATGACATTTTGGCTTGCGGCGGTCGGCAGCAGTGGGTAGAAATCTGAGGGATAGCCGCTTTCTCCGAATGCGCAGACATGGACAAATACCGTGTTCACGCCAAGATCACGCAGCGCCGTCAGATATGCGGTGACTGCTGCCTCCGGATCGGACGCTGTGAGCAGCGCATCGACTGTGAAATACGGGATCCATGCCGCGATGACAGGTGCATCGGGTTCAGGTGCCGGCGGGAGATGCAGCTGTTCATAGGTTTGCGCCTGCATCCGGACGGCGGGCGGGGACGGGGCGGAATCGTGATAGCAGGCTGTCAGGAGCAGCAGAACTGGCAGAAGCATCAGCATGACGCGGCACTGGATTGACATGAGAAAGACTCCTTTCCGGCTCGGTGCTTTTATTATACCGGAAAGTGCCTGCGAAAGCTGTCAGAACGGCAGAGGGGGCTGTGCTGAATCTGCGGGGCGGTCGGCAGTGGCGGCAGCCATTTTGCTAAAGCTGATTTGGGGTTTATTGTTCTTATCCTGTGTCCGAGTGTTTGATTTTACTAAGCGCACTCGGATTTAATTATTGGTTGCTTGTTCTTTATCCTTTGTCCTAATGTTTAATTCCGCTGGGCGCGGGGCGCGAATGCGAGGGGAAGAACCATAGAGAGAGGGAAGTCCTCGCTACGCTCGGGTCTCCCCTCTCCCTAAGGTTCTCCCCCGCACCGTTAC
>JAFWUX010000229.1 GCA_017523995.1 Oscillospiraceae bacterium
AGCTCCTAAAGCAGGGGAATTTCGCACTCTGCGGAGTGCGACCAAAGGGCGCCGCCCTTTGGAAACCTGCGAGCTTTTGAAAAAGCTCGACCAAAACTTTTATTTCGGCTTCGCCGTGTGCGCCTTAAGTTGTTAGCATTGTCGGGAAGCATATCCCCGAGCCCCGTTTCTATATGGAAAAAGAAATCCGCCGAATGAACGCTGCTGCGCGCATTCGGCGGATTTTTTCTTTTGTTACATATCCTCTGCGGGGCCTGCATCCTGCTGCTCAGCACAGCGGACGGTCAGACGGTGGGAGCCGTCATAGGTGCAGGTGTACAAGGAGAGATCCCAGTCGCTCTGAATCATGTAATCCACAGCGGTCGGTTCCACGATCTCAAGCTCGCCGACGAGATACCGGCGGACGATGCCCGCGGCATCCGTGAACAGGATTTCATCTCCGATCTGCAGCTTTTGGCACTGCCCGAAGCTGCTGCGGTAATTATGCGCCGCAATGACCAGATCCTGCGTTTCCGCGGAGCCGTAATAGCGGCAGGGCGCCTTGCGCAGGCGTACCATATCCCACGAATCCATGACCGGAAGCTCCAGCCCGAGCGTCGGGAAGGTGAGGTAGCCGATGTAGCTGTAGCCGTCCATCGGGATTACGAATTCCTCTGCGACTTCATCGGAATCCGGTGCGACATATGCCTCGCCGAGCAGATAACGCTGATAGAGCGTGTTTTCCGGATTGCCGACCTGCTCTGCGATTTTTTCCTTGAGCTTCGGCAGATCGCACATGACCGATTCTGCCGCCTCCTGACTTTCGTTCTCATTCTGCCAGAGCAGCCAGCCGCATCCGCAGACCATTGCAAACCCTGCCAGCAGAATCAGAATGCCGAGCGTGATTTTAACCTTGCTCATCCCGCTTCTTCCTTCCCGAGGAAATCAGCGCGGTGCCGATCAGCATCAGCAGCAGACCGCCGCCTGCAAGATAGGGAATGGGGCGGTTGTTCTGTCCGGTCTGGATCAGCGTCGCGGTGTTCGTCACTGTAAAGACCATGCCGTCCTTCTGATAGGTTGCGGTGTAGCCCTGCGGCACATTGACCTCTTTGATCATCCAGTCATCCGCATAGACGACGCAATCCCAGCGTGCGGACCAGTTGTTCTCCTCTGAGAGGGTCACGGTGTCATAGACCTTGTCACCGCGGAGAATCTGCACCTGCACATTCGCCGGACGCTTGCTGCCGTCATCGTTCCATGCCTTGCGCACCTTCAGTGCGGTGGAACGGTCAGCCGTGACCTTCGGGAGTGCGTTCGTCTGATAGAAGATCTCGTCGCCGCTGACGCGCGGAAGTGTGACGAGGAACGGCTTGATTGCGGCGAATTCGCCGGTGTCGCCGTATTCCGATGCGAGATAGAGTCCCGCGCGGAGATTCTCGAACTTTGCAACGCCGTTGACATTGGTAAAGAGCGAGGTGCCCTTGATGTTCTGCTTCTGCGCATAGGCGTAGAGATCGCCTGCGAGCTTTGCGGATTCGAGGCGGTTCAGCGACAGGCCGCAGTTTGCAAAGGGCTCTGTCCATTCGTAGCGGAAACCTTCCTCTCCGACAATCGCGTTTGCAATCTGATAGATCATGACCTCTGCACCGGCTGCCTTCTGACCGTCTTCGGTGGTCAGCGTGACATTCAGTGTGCAGGGCTTTTGCGGATCAAACTCCGAGATGCTTTCCGCAAAGACCGGCATTGTTGCCCCCGCTGCGATCATCAGAATGAGGCAAAACACAAATGCTTTCAATTGCTGTTTCATGCCTTCTTTTTCTCCTCCTTTTTCCGTCTGCGCGCATTGCGCCACTTTCTGCGGTGTGTCAGCAGATAGATCATGCACACCGTGAACATCGGCGACGCAACGAGCGGCATCACGATCAGCGGATCAACCCGGAACGCTTCGTTCGGGATGAAAATGCGCGGATCGTCTGCACTCTGGCGGATTCTGACGCCGCGGACGAGCAGCCTGTGCGTGTTGATGCCGTAGGGCGTGCAGGTCAGCAGGGTGCAGTAATCCTTTCCGGGTACAATTTGCAGGTCATCCGTTTCTGAGGGCAGGACAACCTTGATCTGATCGACCTGATAGATCAGTGTCTGCCGCAGAACCGTGATGGTGAATGTATCGCCGACCTCAAGCTTGTCGAGATCGGTAAAGAGCTTGGCACTCGGCAGGCCGCGGTGTCCGGAAAGGACACAGTGCGTGCTCGCGCCGCCGACAGGGAGACTGGTTCCCTCGAGATGTCCGACGCCGATCTGCAGGACAGTCGGGTCAACACCGTGATACACGGGGAGCTGTACCCCGATTTTTCCGATATCAATATAGCCCATGACGCCGGTTCCGGTGACATCAAGTGCTGTTTCATAGCCGTTGACGCTGTCCGGCAGATAAAATGCGCTGCGGTCTCCGGCAAGTGCCTTGTTATAGGATTCCGCGACATGCATCATGCCTGCGATCGCTTCGTCCGAGGCGTTGTCAATCGTTGAACTGTAGAGCGAGATCGCTCTGGAGGCGTGCTTTGCATTGACATAGCTGCTGACAGAAGGATATAGCAGCACGGACAGTCCAACGACAAACATGACTACAATCACAATGTCAAGTATGTGATCGCGAATCAGCTTTTTCAGCTTTTTCAGTATTTTCATTGGACTCTCCCTGCTGCGATGGTGCAGCGGAAGCATTGCGCTCCCGCTGCGTCCCTTCGCGTATGGTTTGGGTTTGGATCAATTATTTTGCAGCGTTTCTCTTCTTCTTGGTGACGAACAGAACTGCTGCGCCGCCGATCAGCATAGAACCGACAACGTAGAAGATCACGGTGCCGATGCCGCCGGTTGCCGGAAGGATGATGCCCTTCTTGTTGGTGACTTCCTGTGTGATCACAGTCCAGCCGTTGCCCGCGGTCGGGGTTGCGTCTGCGCCGTTGACCTTCCAGTTCGGAGCATCAAAGGTCGGCGTGCCGGTGATATTGACGGAATACTCGGAAGCGTCGATGTTGTAGCCCTTCGGAGCCTCGGATTCCTTGATGGTGTATTCGCCGTCGCCCAGACCGCTGAAGATGATGTAGCCTTCGGAATCGACCGCAACCTCAAGGCCTGCTTCCTTATCGGAAACGGTGACTGCTGTGTTGTCAGTGGTGGTCAGCTTGTACTTGGTGTCTCCGTCATACTTGTCAGCGGTATCTTCGGTCGGAGCGGTCTCGGTGTAGGAGCCGTTCTTCAGCTTGTAGTAGGTGCCTGCTGCGTCCTCAGTGAACGCGGAGGTCTCGGTGATCACCTTGTTCAGTGCTGTGCCGGAGATGGTGAACTTTGCGCCGGTCAGCGGCTTGCCGGTCTCATCGACCTTCTTGATGCGGATTGCGGTGGTGTAAACCTTGGTCTTTGCCTCCGGTGTCTTGCCGGTCGGCTCACCCGTACCCGGCTCATCGGGGTTACCCGGTGTGCCCGGCTCATCCGGTGTACCCGGTGTGCCCGGTGTACCTTCGTACTTGAAGTTCGGATCATTGGAGAAGGTCAGGTCCACAACGTTCGGGTTGCCTGCAACGGTGCGGTCGCAGTCATCATCGAGGATTGCGCTGTACTTGATTGCGATGGGATCGCCTGCGTGATCCTTGAACTTGTCATAGAAGCCCTTGAAGACGATCTTGACAGCGGTCATGCCGTTCTCGTCGATGTTTTCGGTTGCAGGATCATCTGCGGTAAGCTTCTCGGAAGTGACGGTGTAATCGGTATCCTTTGTCAGCGTGGTCTTACCGACGGTGATTTCGCTGACGCTCTGGAACTCAAGACCCTTGCTCATCTTATCGTTGACGATGAAGAAGTACTTGTTGTAGCCAGCCATATCCGGAACTGCGGAATCGAGCTGATAGTTGATGACGTCGCCGATCGAAGCGGTGTCGCCCTTCTTCTTCGTGGTGCCGTCGAGGATGTTCTTGTCGATGCTCGGTACATCCGCCTTTGCGGTGACCGTGACATTGTTGACGAGCTGGAGCATGAAGTCGCTGTATGCGCCGTTCTTGCCTGCCAGAGAACCAGCCTTATCCTTGACGAGGTAGTAGCCGGTTGCCAGCTCGCTGATGACGCCATCCTTGCTCTCAGCGTCCTTATTGATGGTGACTGCACCTGCGGGATTGTCCTTCAGCAGACCGTTGAACAGATCGGCGATTGCCTCTGCAAAGCCGGAGGTGCCGCTGTTGGCGCTGATGAATGCTGCAAACTGTGTTGCATCTGCCGGATTCTTCAGATCTGCCAGAGCAGCCTTGATCGGGTTGCCGTCCTTAAGTGCTGCAAGCGCATCTGCGATCTCAGCGGTATTGACATTTGCGCCCCACTTGATCTCGGTCATGACAGCCTTATCATCTGTCTTGTCTTCCTTCGTGCCGGTCAGAACGCCGGAGAAGATCTGATATGCCTCAAAGGTGTGCGCCTCATTATCCTTCTTGGTGATGGTAATGCTGTGCGCCTTATCGGTTGCGGACTGGGTATAGGTGGTTTCATCTGCCGCAAACGCGGAGAGACCGAACGATGTGGCTGCGAGAGACATCGCAGCGATGAACGACAAAACTCTAGTCTTTTTCACTTTCAATTTTCCTTTCTGTTTGAAGTTTCAGATTGATTTTACGGGGTTAAGCGCAGGTCAGGAGTCGCATTCGTCCTCCTTCCGTCTTCGGATCAGCGGCAGAACAAATGCCGCGGAAATCAAAATCATGCCGCCTGCCAGATACGGCAGGGGACCGGTTCCGCCGGTCTGCGGGAGCTCATAGCCTTTGTAGTTGGTGAACTCGGCTTTTGAACGCGCCGGATCGACCGGGAAATTCTTGGGGTTTCCTGAACCGTCATCTTTCAAGAATGTCGGAACGGCAACGAGGAAGCCGGTATCTGTTGTCTTGGTGACTTCTACCTTTAAGTAGATTTCGGTTTCATCGTAGTTGTAGCCGTCACGCTGCGCAAGTTCAGGGATTCGTTCCTGCAGCTTGAAGTAATACGTGCCCTTTGCGCCGAATCGCATACCGCTCAGCATTGCTTTGCCGGCAGCGTCGCAGGATGTGGACTCTGCGATAGCCACATTGTTTTCCATCTGCGTGGAATTCAGGGGCTCATCATTCAGGTCAATCACATCAAAGGTGAACTGCTCGTTTTTCAGTGTGCCGTTCAGCAGATGCTTTTCAATCGGGAGCTGCAGCACTGTAAACTCTGCCTTTGCCGTAAAGTCAAGGCCGTTATTCAGCGGGCACTTGTTCATCGCGTCCAGAACGTCCTGATGATCAAGCTTGAACAGAATGTTCGTCGGATCGTGATCCTTCAGATCATCATCCGAGCCGTCCCAGCTTGTGTCGGAACTCTGCAGTGAAAGCGTACCGTCCGGACTGATTACATAGGAATATTTTTCCTGCGGTTCCAGATGCATGTTGACATTGAACTCTGAGTGATCAGCGTCCATTGCATCATAGGTCTTTTTATTTGCCTTGCTGCTCAGGTTTGCGATCCACGCAGATGCCATTTCGTACTGTGTGTCGCCGGGAACGCCGAACTGTTCATAGTCGCCGAGCGGATAATTTGTATCCGGAACGGTGAGCCAGTTTCCGTCGTTGTCTTTCAGGATTTGCTTTCCGCTGGAATCGCGCGCCAGCGGATTTCCGTCAGCATCCAGGAAAACGGGCTTATAGTTGTTGTCATAATACACGGTGCCGTCTGCATTACGCTGCAGCTTTGCAGCATAAAGCGGGTAATTGGAATCCGGCTTCGATGTGTAATGCTGAACAGGATTGCCGTTTGCATCATAGATGTATGCATCATTCACATACGTGATTGCTGCACGGTAAACCTTGACATCAATGATTGTTTTGCCGTTTTCGACATGTGTCGAGGAGATCGTATAGGTTCCGCCGTCTGCAATTTCCATATCAGCGTGATTCAATGTCTGACTGAATGCGGATGTGCCGGTGCGGTCCATGACCTTGACCCACATCTCATTGTTGCTGCCTGAGAATTTAAAATGGATCATGCCCGGATCGGTTCCGGTCACCGTAACTGCATGATGCGTACTTCCTGTAGACTGGGTAATCGCTGCAACATCACTGACCGAACCGCCTTTACCGTCTTCAAATGTGTAGGTGAAAGAATCTCCGGCAGACGATGAATCCGTATAGAAGTCAAACGTATCGCCGACTCTGATGATATACGGACGCTCCTTGGAATTCGGGACATAGCCGCCTTCGTTGTGCATGCCGAATCCCCACGGAAAATCGAGCGAGTAGGTGGTGCCGTCATAGCGGCCCAGCCATTCACGGATTTGATTGACATCCTTGTATCCGTGTGCGGATTTTACCATGATTGCATTCGCCGGTATATCGGTGATTACAACATTGAAATCTTCACCGGTCGGGGAATGAATCCTTAATGTCGAACCGGCAGGCGTCGGGTAATTTGCGGTAAATGTTACTTCATTGTGATAATACGTTACCTCTACTTCCTCACCGGCGGCATTCTTTTCCTTCTTAACTGTTGAGTAATAGGTGTAATTCTTATCATTACCCCAGGTATGAACCTGACTGTCCTGATAGATATTCGGCATCAGGTATGCTTTTCCTGCACCGTTGTCCCAGCCGTCATACACCTTGAAATAAGTGTTCGGTGTCTCGGCATCTACTTTCAGCGTGATGGATTCGCCGACATGGAGATAGATTGTTTCACCGTTTGAATAGTTGCCTGCGGTTTTACCGGTTGAAGCCATGACATACACCGAGAAGGATTCTGCCTCGAACACGGCGCCGTCTGCGGTGACGCTTGCACCGTTGACGAGTGCGCTTTCGCCTTCGTTATCAACGTGGACGAGTGTGTGTACGCCTTCGGCGAGCTGCTTTTCCTCCGGCAGTGTGATCTGCACGGAGACGGATTCGCCCGCAGCCGGTTCAATCTCCTCGCCCTCAGCGTTGTAGAACGAAATATCGACCGCAACCGCATCAAGAATCTGTGCGTTTTCGCCGTGCGCCTCGGATGCTGCCTGCATCGCATCGCTCTGCGGGACATCCGCTGCCTTCATGACCGTTCCCTCAGGGAAGACGCCTGCAGCAGCCTGCGCCGCAACGTGAATGCCGGATTCGGTATCGCCGCTGTAGTCAATCAGCATGACGCCTTCCGGCAGGTCCGTGACGTAGACATCTGCGGAGAGCACACCGAGCATCTCGGAGCCGCCGCGCAGATACTGCTTTTCTGCAACACTGCCTTCGCAGTTGCCCTCGATGATTTTGAGTTCTGTGCCTTCCTCCGTCTCCTCTGTGCCGGTGACGATGCCGGTGCGGTCCGGTTCGCCGTCTGCATCTGTATCAAAGAAGACGATATCGCCTGCCTGTTCTTCGCCGCAGGGTTTGATCATATCCTGTTCGGTCAGGGTTTCGTACCATGCCCAGCAGCCGGAGCCGTAAGGAATCTCGGTTTTCTCGATCCCTGCATAATACATGCAGAAATACGTGAACATGGTGTTCCACTCACCGTAGGGATTGCCGTACCACGCGCCGTAGCGTGTGTATCCGGCGCGGCTTGTGCCGTCATCGGAGAGCAGCACCTCTGCGCTGCCTTCGGTGTAGCCCAGCTGAGAAGCTGCAATCGCCGCGATCCGCTGCTGCGGTGATTCGTCTGTGAATACCGGCAGGGCTGACTCCCAGTCCTCCGGTTCCTCTGCAATGCCGGATCGCGCCGTTTCATCCGGTGGATCGGCATCGGTCTCTACGACGGGTTCTCCGGCTTCTGCCAGCTCTGCTGCCGGTACGGCTGTCTCATCCGAGATTGCCGTGCCGTTCCTGCGGAGCTGCCAGAAAACGCCGCCCGTCACCAGTACCGACAATGCTGTCATCAGCGCTTCAAACCGCAGTCTGCGTCTTCGCGCATCTGTGTATTGCCGGACCAGCCTTTCGACTCGTTTCCTCACTCTGTGTTCCTCTTTTCCAGTCCGTTTCCTTATTCCGCCTGTTTCATCCGATGCGGCCAGAGTCTGAACACCTCCCGCCCGACCATCTGATCTTCTTCTACGCAGCCGATGACGGAACTTCGGCTGTCAACAGAAGTTTCCCTGTTGTCACCGAGGACGAAATACTGTCCTTCGGGGACATAATAGGGGAACTTGATGTCACATTCGCCCAGATTTTTCGCGGTTACATACGGCTCATCTAGGAGCTGATCGTTCACGAAAACATCGCCGCTTTTATCCATGCGGACGACGTCTCCGGGCATGCCGATAATGCGCTTGATCAGCAGCTTGTTCTGCCACGAGAAGCAGCAGATATCGCCGTGATCAAAATGTTTTGTCTGCACCAGAAGCAGAACATCATCCTCGCGGATCGAGGGCTCCATGCTGGAGCCGGTCACCTGAATCACCGGCAGATAGAGCGTCGAGATCAGGATTGCGATTGCCGCGATGACAATCAGAATAGAAAAAATCCGAACCGCAATCTTTTTGCGGTTCGCTTTGGCGTCCAGACCGTTCCGGACAGCCTCGACATCAGAGAGTGTTAAGTCTGTCAGCGGTTTGGAATTATCTTCCTTCATCAACTCACAGATGATGCCGATCAATTCGCTCTTGCTGAGATGCTGAAATTCTTTCCGATCCATTGGCATCCCTTCTTTCCGCTCTAATCTGACATTTTTCTGCGTGCTTACTATATTAATATTGTACATATTTGTCCATTTTCAATCAATGGAAAAAACGTAGATTTTGTTCATTTTTTGCAGATTGTGCTTAATATTGCTATAATAATATACCATTTGTAATATCGCTGTACTGTGTAAAAGTCTCCGATTAGTTTATTTGTAACATATTCAACGCTAGTTGTATTGATTATGTTGAAAAGTAAAAAACAGCTGTGCGATATTGACAAATGGTCAAAAATCACACAGCTGCATTGTTTTTAGCATCATGCTAATGTTCTGTCACAGTAAATCGCGATCGCTGCCGATGCAAACGCTGCGGTTCCTTCGCCGCCGGCGCGGTCGATGTTCTCTGTGATCTCGCCGCCGCCTGCATACCACTTTCCGAGCCCTGCGAGAATCTTCACGGTGCAGTCATAGCAGTTTTCGGTGATGAAATCCTGCAGGCGCTTTACCTGCCGCTGAACCTGCGGGTCATCCGGCGCAAGTCCGCGCATGCCGCCGAATTCTGTGAACAGCCGCATCAGATCTGCGGCGAGTTTTTCGTTTTCGGCGGGGGTGCGGTTTGCTTCCTTTTCCTGCTGCTGCCGGTATTCCGGTGTGCTGCCCCACTGCGCCTTCGCCTGCTCGGCGTATGCCTTGAGTTTTGATTGGTCAAATGCTGTAAAATCCATGTTTTTCACTCCTAACAGTTCGATTCCGCGGGCAAAGAGGATCAGATTTTCGAGACGCTCTTTTTTCAGCTCGAGCAGCTCGATCTGCTGCCGGAGTGCCTTGCTCCGGTCGAAATCCGGCGCCTCTAAAATCGCTTTGATCTCGCTGAGCGGAAACGCAAGCTCCCGGAACAGCAGGATCTGCTGCAAACGCTCGAGCGCTGCATCGTCATACAGCCGGTAGCCTGCCTGCGTTCGCTCCGCAGGGGGCAGCAGCCCGATCCTGTCATAATACTGCAGTGTGCGCACACTGATGCCGGTCAGCTCGCTGACTTCCTTCACGGTTTTCATATTGATCCCTCCTCCGCGTGATTTGAGTATACACTATGACGCAGCGTCAGGGTCAAGTCCTTTTCGCATATTCGGCGAAATGCACAAATTTCGCTTTAATACACTGCGTATATGATATTAGTGTCTTTTTCCACTTGACAAGTGTCCTTGAAATGTGTAAAATAGTAATAGAATCTTTCTGCATCGCTGCTGTATTTTAGGAGGTATTCCGATGAAACGCGCTGCATCTCTTTGGATCTCAGTCCTCATGATTTTGATTTTATTGCCCGTTTTTCCGGCAAAGCATGCCGCTGCCGCTGATCTTTCTGAGACGGGTGTCCGCAGCGCGATGCTGGCTTTGAAAGCGCAGTATCCGGACGGCACGCGCTTTGACAACAGCGTGTACCGCTCGTGGAACGGCGGCATTTTCAGCGGCGGCTACGGCTGCGCAGGCTTTGCGTTCATGCTGAGCGATGCGGCATTCGGTTCGCTGCCTGCCCGTGAATATCACGATACAAATGCGATCCGCGTCGGCGATATCCTGCGGCTCAACAACAACGGGCATTCGGTCATTGTGCTCTATGTCAATGCGAACAGCGTCACTGTTGCTGAGGGCAACATAAACGGCAAGGTGCTCTGGGGCAGGGAGGTTCCGTTCACGGAAATCCGCGGCGGAAAAATGGCCTATGCCCTGACGCGCTATCCGCAGTCCGCGGGCAAGGGTGATCTCAACGGCGATGCGCAGATTTCCGCGGATGATGCGCAGATTGTCCTGCAGGCGTATGTGTATTCCATCAGCGGGCGCGCGCACGGGCTCTCGCAGGCGCAGTTCTCATTCGCTGATATCAACGGCAACGGCAGGCTGGATGTTGAGGATGCGCAGAACATCCTGCGGTATTATGTCCTCAGCGTGGTTGCGCACCGCGCGGTTTCGTGGGCGGATCTTGTGCGGTAGGCATGCGGGATGCTGTAATCCATGACGAAAGTGCCTCCGGCGGATTTATAATGAAAGACTCTGCAATATTGCCTCACAAACCGTTCGGAATCCCATTTTAAGATGCGATAGAAAAGCACGTACTATCTATTATTTTATAAAAGCGGGATTCCAAAGGGACAATGTCCCTTTGGCAGGGTATGGGGCGGAGCCCCATTATAAATCATCGCGCAGCGATACATTATAAAGATACATTATAAAAAAGAAACCGCTGAAATCGGGCAGATATGCAGATTTCAGCGGTTTTGTTCTGTTCAGTAGCGGATCGGCTTTTCTGCGCCGATGATGCCGATGTAGCTTTTGCCCGGGCTGACGGTCAGCTCTTCGCCGGATTCCTCGTACAGGCGGATCGGGGCGGTTTCTGCTTCCTTTGTCCATGTGATCGGCTTGATGCCGCCGTTTGCAGCGTAAAATCCTGTTCCGCCGGTGAGTGCAACATCCATGAGATAGCCGTCCTCGCGGGTGTGGATATCCGTTTGCAGGATGATGACATTCTCAAAGGCGAGCTGCGTGCCCGTGTGCAGATCCATATGCGGCGAGCCGGAATGCAGCTTTTTGTAGACGCCTGCGGCTTCGTCATACTGGAATGTGCTGAAATAGGCGTTCGAGAAGTCGATGCGGATTTCCTTGGTCGGGGTCTGATCCGGCGAGAGGGGAATCTGCTCCGCTGCAAACTGGAACATCGGCTTGCGGTAATCGGGTTCGAGCTCCGTGCGGATGCCCTTTTTCGCGAGCATATCCGGCAGCGCCGAGCCTTTGAGATATCCCGTGTGCTCGACTGCATAGGTCTTTCTTCTCGATTCATCGCGGAAATACAATGTGCCGGAATAATTGCCGCCGTCAAAGCGGTCGATGCCGGTGCGGAGCAGTGTCTCCTTTGCGATGGTCTGATCCATGCCCCAGTGGCAGTAGATCGCGTCCATGCCGAGACAGAGCAGCGGGTAATAATAGCGGCAGCTGCGGACAGAGCAGACATCGGGGACTGCGGTGTAATCGGCGTAGACTGCCATCATGCGCGTGATGCCTGCCTCGACGGGCAGCTCATAGATCACATCCGCTGCTGCAATGCCGTACTGCGGCAGCGAGGCGCGGACATTGTTGACCATGACCGCAACGGGGCGTTTGCCGACGGCGGCTGCGTTGAATCCGAGTTCGCCGGTCAGCGGGTTGCGCTCCGGAGAGAGCGTGGTGGCTGTTGTGACGGTGGTTTCTGCGGTTGTTGCAGTGGTTGCTTCTGTCGTCGTGACCGTGGTCGTGACGGCTGTCGTTTGCTGCGGTTCGCTGCTTTCGGATTCCGTTTTCCTGCCGCAGCAAGTCAGGAGCAGAAGAACGCCGAACAGCAGCGGGATCAGATCAATGCGTTTTGCCATGATACTCATTCTTTCCTTTGATTGCGGCGGGAGTTTCTTTTCTTTTATTATAGCACATTCTTCTCTAAAACGCAACAGTGCAGAGGAAATTATAAATTAGAAATGAGAAATTAGAAATTGTGGTGCCGCCTGCGGCGGGATCAAAAAAATGATGGCGGGAAAGTTGACTGTGAGAAGTGAGGGGGAAGGAGATAGGAGTTTGGAGATGCGGTATCTGCGGATGAATATATAAATCATGCGCGAAGCGCATACCGCAATTTCTCGTTCCTAATTTCTCATTTCTAATTTCACGAACTTTCTAATTTCAAAAGCAGTTGCGTTTTATCGGAGAATGTGGTATACTAAGGGGTAACAGTTATTTGAATCGGGAAAGGGGTATGCGCAATGAAACTTCGATATGAATTTGATCTGACCGATGCAGAGAACACAAAGCGCAGCGGCGGCACAGATCTGCCGGGCGCGCTGCCGATTCTCGTGCGGGACTCCGGCGTGCTGGCGGGCGGCACCGGCTATCTCTATAAAGATACCGAGCCGCAGGCACAGCTCCGCCTTGCCGCCGCGGATGACCTCGGAATGTTCCTCGGCATCACCGCGGACGGCACGGAGTATCTCTCCTGCGGCGATGCGGATGATCTCGCCGAAACCGTCGCTGTCCGGGACGATGATCTGCTCGTTTCGCGCGGGCTGTTTATTCCGGTCAGAACGGCGCTCTCTGCGATCCGCTACTTTGCAGAGAACGGTCAGCCCGATCCGGCGGTCAGATGGATCAAGCCGGAAGATCTGCCCGAGGACGGCAATTATATCATCTGAACAGAAGAAAGGATCCAGCCGAATGCAAACGGATTTTACAAAAAGAAGCACATATTTCTACGATCTGCCGCAGGAGCTCATCGCGCAGACGCCGGTCGAGCCGCGGACGGCATCCCGGCTGCTGCATCTTGACCGCAGCTCCGGCGCAGTTTCGCATCATCACTTTTACGATCTGGGGCAGTTTCTGCGCAAGGGCGATCTGCTCGTTATGAACGATTCGCGCGTGCTGCCTGCGCGGCTTTACGGCGTCCGCGAGGATACCGGCAGCCCGATCGAATTCCTGCTGCTCAAGCCGACCGCCGAAAAGGTCTGGGAGATCATCTGCAAGCCGGCGAAGAAGGCAAAGCCCGGCAAGCGGTTCCGCTTCGGCGAAAAGCTCGCTGCCGAGGTGCTCGATGTCACCGAGGACGGCGGCAGACTCGTTCGCTTTGAATGCGAAGGCAATCTCTATGCGGTGCTTGACGAGATCGGGCAGATGCCGCTGCCGCCTTACATCACCGAGAAGCTGCAGGATAAAGAACGCTATCAGACTGTCTATGCGCGGGAGCTCGGCTCCTCTGCGGCACCGACTGCCGGTCTGCATTTTACGCCGGAGCTGCTCGCCGATCTCAAAACGCAGGGGATTGACGAAGCCTTTGTCACGCTGCATGTCGGGCTCGGCACGTTCCGTCCGGTCAAGGATGACGATATCCGCAACCATCACATGCACATCGAGCACTACACAATTCCGCAGGAAACTGCTGAGAAGATCCGGCAGACCAAGGCGAACGGCGGCAGAGTGATCGCCGTCGGGACAACCTCCTGCCGCACGCTCGAGGGTGCTGCCGCGCAGTTCGGCGAGATTCGCGCCTGTGAGGGCGATACCGGCATTTTCATCTATCCGCCCTATGAGTTCAAGGTGATCGACGGGCTGATTACGAACTTCCATCTGCCCGAATCCACGCTGATCATGCTGGTTTCCGCGTTCGCGGGCTATGACCACACCATGCATGCCTATGCCGAAGCCGTGCAGGAGCGCTACAGGTTCTTCTCCTTCGGCGATGCCATGATCATTCTCTGAAAGGGGCGGGGCATATGACACTCAAACGGCTGCCGGATGCGCTGACCGTCTGCAAGCTGCGGGATATCGCACAGATCGACCTTGCTGCGCCGTTTTATTTCATCGGCAGGACTGACGCGGAACTGTCGCTTGTCTGCAGAACCTGCGATACGCCCGCGGAGACGCTTGCCCGCGAGGACGGCTGGCGCGGATTTGTGATCGAGGGCGAGCTGGATTTTTCGCTGATCGGAATTCTGGCGGAGATTTCCGGATTGCTCGCAAAAGAGAAAATCGGGATTTTTGCTGTATCTACGTACAATACCGACTATATCCTTGTGAAAGAGGAGAACTTTGAACGTGCTGCAAAGGCGCTTGCATGCGCAGGACATACTGTTCTGTAATGATGAAAAACTGCGTGCTGTTGCTGTGAGCGGCACGCAGCTTTTTTCTTTCGGCGCCTTGCACATGCGCGGTGTCCGGATTTCGATTTGACTTCGTCGATTTGTAAAAAAATATGCAATGTGCTTGATTTGAAAGCGTACATGTGCTATAATATGCGTAATAACATAGAAAAACAGTAAGATAACATATGAAGGGGCGAGCCGCTGTATGACAGAACTTGTAAACAGAATCGGCGCTGCACGCCTGATTCAGATTGCACTCGAGGTCTGGAACAGCCTGTTTCTTGTCATCATTGTGCTTCTGCTGCTGATTGACCGCGGCAGAAAGAGCAGCGCACGCTACAGGCATTTGCCGAAGATTCCGCTGACACGCGAGCTGATCTTCCTTTGCAGCGCGATCTTCTTTTACAGTATGTTTGATGTGCTGTCCATCTGCTTCGACGGCGTTGCAGAGAAGCGCGCTGCGGTCTGGAAGTACATCGGCGAATACGGCTTCTATCTGACGGGCTGGGTGCTGCTCGCGTTTTTCCTTTGGGTGCTGAAATCGCAGTTTATGCCGGATGTACAGGGAAAAACGCTCCGCAGGTGGCTGACCGGTCTGCAGATTCTGCAGCTGGTGAATCTGGTGCTGCTGGCACTTTCGCCTGCGCTGCACATCCTTTTTGTGATCGACGGGCAGAACCGCTATGCGCGCGGCAGATACTATTTTATATGGAACAGCATTGTCATTGTGACGCTGCTGAGCGCCGCCTGCATCTGCATTCTGTATCGGGACAGGCTCTCAAAATTCATGCGCAGATTATTTGCCGCAGTTGCCGCGGTGCAGATCACGGCGGCTGTCTGCAATTACTTTACCTATCAGATCAGCCTGCACTGCATCGGTGCGGCGGTCATTGCGCTGACGGCTTTCGTGCTCTATGAGATCAACCGCACGGAAATTATCATGGACAGCATCTATCAGAATGAAAAGCTCAGTTCCGGTCTGATGCTTTCTCAGATTCAGCCGCATTTCATCCAGAATGCGCTGACTTCCATGATCTATTTTGCGGACAAGGATGCCGCCAAGACCAAGGATGCGCTGATGCATTTTTCGCAGTATATGCGGCGGAATCTCGATATCAGCAGCATGTCTGAGCCGGTACCCTTTTCCGAAGAACTGACACATGTCAAGACATACCTTGCGCTGGAACAGATGCGCTTCGAGGATGACCTGCAGGTTCAGTATGACATCGGTCCGACAGCGTTCATGCTGCCGCCGCTGACCGTTCAGCCGCTTGTTGAGAATGCCGTCAAGCACGGCATCATGCGCTCAGAGCGCGGCTGCGGCACGGTGACGCTCCGCACCGCCGAGACCGCGGATGACTGGCAGATCAGCATTTCGGATGACGGCTGCGGCTTTGATCCGAAGCAGCTCGAAACGCTCGATCAGACGCACATCGGCATCCGGAATGTGAAACGGCGGCTGGAACTGTTCTGCGGCGGCACGCTGCAGTTCACGAGCAGCCCCGGAAAGGGAACTGTCTGCACGGTCTCCATTCCGAAAGGGAGGGAACATAATGAGAATTCTGGCGATTGATGACGAACGTCCGGCACTGAATCTGCTGACGGACACGCTGAAGGAGCTTCTGCCCGATGCGGAAATCACGGCGCTGCGTCATGCACAGGACTTCGATGCGCTCGAGAACAAAACGGAATTTGATGCCGCGTTCCTCGATATCGAGATCGGACAGGTCAACGGCATCCGGCTTGCACTGAAGATCAAGCAGGCGGCACCGCTGTGCAATATCATCTTTGTGACCGCGCATTCCAAATATGCGGCGGAATCCTTCGAGGCAAGACCGAGCGGATATGTCCTCAAGCCCTATACCAAAGAGGATATCCGGCGCGAGCTCAGCGATCTGCGGCATCCGGTTGCGGGCGCGGTGCCTTCCTCGGAGAAGCTGCGCGTTGTCACCTTCGGCAGCTTTATGGTCTACAACCGGCAGAACGAGCCGATGCACTTCACCCGCACGCTTTCCAAGGAGATTCTTGCATATCTGATCGACCAGTGCGGCTTTGCCGTCACGAGCAAGGACATCGCTGCCGATGTGCTCGAGGAGCAGTTCTTCGATGAGCGCGTTTCCAAGCGCGTCTCGAAGCTTGTCAATCTGCTGATTGAGGATCTCAATGCGGCGGGGTATCCCGGCGTTGTCATCAAGCAGAACCGGCAGCTCTCGATCAACCGCGCGCTCGTGGACTGCGACCTCTACCGCACCTTTGAGGGCGATATGGAGGCTGTCAACTCGTTCCGCGGTGAATATCTGATTGACTATTCGTGGGCGGAGTTCAGCGATTCCGCTGACAGAATCGGCAGGGCGTGAGAAAGCAGTATCACTGCGCGAACCGTCAGCCCCCCTTGTTTATCCTGTAATTGAACGAAGCCGCTCCGATTGGCGATGATCGGGGCGGCTTTTGATATCGTATGATACCGCTGGAACCGGCATTTTGCCCGTTTCAGCGGTTTTTTGATACTTCACCCTTTGGGGGCGAAGTGGCTGTGCTATAATATTAGATATATCAATCATACGCTTCTAATTATAGATGTTCGCGGAGGAGGTGCAGCGCTTGGCAGAAGAACAAAAACCGGCAGAGACAGCCGTAACCGGACAGGATACTGCTTCTCCGGAGCCGGAAACAACCGCACAGCCGGCGGAAACGCCCGAAGCGGAACAGCCGGAACAGAAACCGGAAAAGCCGAAGAAAAAACGCTCCCCGATGGGGCCGATTCAGAGCTTTTTCCTCAATGCGCTGCTGATCGTCACGGCAGTCTGGCTGCTGGCGGGATTTGTGTTCGGTTTTGCGACTGCGCCGAACAGCGATATGGCGCCGAACATCAAATTCGGAGACCTGCTGCTTTACTATCAGCTCAGCCGCGATTATGCCGCGCAGGATGTTGTTGTCCTGCGGAAGAATGATACAACCTATGTCGGCAGAATCGTTGCGAAAGGCGGCGATACCGTTGAGATCACCGACAGCGAACAGCTTGTCATCAACGGCGACACCATGATCGAACCGAATGTCTATGGCTCCACGCCGCGCTATGAAGGCTTTGTGACCTATCCGCTGACGCTGGGCGAGGATGAATATTTTGTGCTGGTCGATGCACGGACCGGCGGCGAGGACAGCCGCTATTACGGCGCGGTCTCCGGCACGGAGCTCTGCGGCAAGGTCATCACCCTGCTGCGGCGAAATCACTTGTAATACAATGCCGCGGCGGGAGGTGAGGCAGCTTTGAAGATTGCAGAGCAGATCGCAAGGATCGCCAATAAAATCCTGATGATCTGTACCATCGGCGCTGCATTGCTGCTGTTTGTGTTCAGCATGTATGTGCTCTACGATACGTTCTACACCAACCGGAACGCCTTTACCTCATACGATCTGCTGCAGTACCGCCCGAAGGCGACGGCGGCTGCGGAGGACGGCAAGGAGAGCTTTGCAGAGCTGCAGCGCATCAATCCCGATACCGTCGGGTGGCTGGAGTTCTACGATACGAATATCAGCTATCCGGTTGTGCAGGGCAGGGACGATCTCGAATATGCCGGCAAGGATATCTACGGCTACAATTCGCTGACCGGCTCGATCTATCTGGCGAGCGAGAACGAAAGCGATTTCAATGACTGGTATAACCTGATCTACGGACATCACATGGATAACGGCGCGATGTTCGGAGATATTGATAAATACCGTGATCCGGATTACTTCTACACCCACCAGAAGGGCATTTTGCAGACGCCGGACGGCAACTATGAGCTGACCGTCATCGCGTGTGTGGTCACGGATTCCTATGAGAGTATCATCTACAGTGTGGCTTCCAAGGATATTTCGCAGTATCCGGAGCTGCATGACTACATCGAAAACAATTCGCTGCAGTTCGATGCGGAGCATGACCGCAGAGAGCTCGGCGAGAATACAAAGCTCCTTGCATTCTCAACCTGTGAGGGCGCAAGTACAAACGGCAGAATCGTGCTCTTTGCAGATGCCGTGCCGTATACCGGCGAGATCGAACGCCCCGAACCGGAGCCCGAACCGCCCGTCATTCTGAAGGCGATCGGACATCTTTCGGAGGAGCAGCACTGGGCGTTTCTCAATCTCGTCTGTGCGCTGCTGACGGTTCTGATCCTGCTGCCGCTGTTCTTCCTGCGGCGGAAATACCGGCAGATGCGCTATGCAAAGCGCAAAGCAAAGGAGCTCGATGAAGAACCGTCTGCGGAGAAAATCTGCAAAGACCTGCGGAAGTTTGTCCGCAAAATGCGCGTCGGCGTGATACTGGAGCTGCTGCTCGCAGCGGCGGCTGTCATCGTATTTCTGCTGACGGAAAACATCATGAAGCCGGTTGTGATCCGCGACTCGTGGACATGGCTGATGCTTCTGATTGCATATCTTGCACTGCTGGCGGATTTCATCTGTTTCCGCTATCGGGGCAGACGGCCGGAGGAACCGGCGGAACAATCCAGGGAAAACTAATCAGAAAGGAGGCGTTCAGAATGCGGATGTTGAAGCGAATTGCAGCGCTGCTGCTTGCAATCCTCTCGCTCGTGCTGTTCTGCTTCGGCGCGATGCCGGTTTCGGCAGCGGATGTGTCGGAGCTGCAGCGCACGGCGGCGGAGCTTTATACGGATGAAACGTATTCTGAGCCGCTCCTGACTGATACCGAAATTACCGTTTCCGGCGTGCTGCCGGCGCATGCAGTGGTCAAGGGCTATCCCGTCAGCTACAGCATTGACGGCATGAAGACCATTGCAGCCTATGATCTGACGATCTTTGAAGAAGACGGCGAAACAGTCTATGAGCCGGACGGCAGAGCCGTTCAGGTCACCTTTACCATGCCGGAGCTCGCAGATGCGGAGAACAAGTCGCTTGCTGTCTACCACATCGGCGAGGAGGGCGCTGAGGAGGAAATCGCAGAAATCAGCGCAGAGGCAGGCAGCGTCTCCTTTGAGGCGGAGCACTTCTCTGTTTATGTCATCTCCGAGCACGAGGGCTTGACGCCGGATGTGCAGCGTGTGGAGTTCCACTTTTTAACGGAAGGAACGAAACAAAAGAATCCGGAGGGGGAAGAAGAAGACAGCCCTGTTTTCCAATCCCAGCCGTTTGTGTTCCGCACAAAGGGACACCAGGGCGATGGACTCATGACGCAGACCTCTCAGATTCTGCTGGACGGCGAAGCACTTGAAATGATTGAGAACCCGCCGAACCACACAAGAGAGGACGGCTCGCTTGCCTATTTCTACGGCTGGTATATCATCACGCCGGAGGAAGAACAGCCTGCAGACGGCAATACCCTGCGGTATCAGTGGATGGCTGATCCGGAGGAGATTGCATTTGAGCAGCCCATCACAATTGCAGATGACGGCTGGACCATGAACGGCATTTCGCATGACCTTAAACCGGATGCGGACGGCTGCACGCATGTCTACCTTGCTCCGCTGTTTTCGGATTATCACTTTCTCAATTTCCATATGCGTATGCGCGGCACCGAAAGCGACACGGATACACTGCTGACGCGCAGTCTGCTTGCATTCGGAAACGATCATAAGGTAGAAGCGCGCATCGGCAATATCACCGCGCCGAGCCCCGATGTCAATCATCTGGTGTTCATCGGCTGGGAATATTACAGTGCCGAGTATGACGAATGGAAGCAGGAACTGACAGTTGACAATTCCGGCGCGGAGAAGGTATCGCCTGCAGGCAAAGACGGCTACTATATCACGCTGCAAGAGGCGGATATGGACGAGGACAACAATATCGACCTCTATCCGCTCTTTGTGGAGGCTCGCTGGCTCTCTCTGAATACAATCCTTGACGGTGCGACCTATGCTGCACCGCAGTATCTGCTGACAAATGACTACGAGGGGCTCGGTACTTCGGTTTCGCAGCTGCCTGTCAGCAAGCGGAACGGTTACCGGTTTGCTGGCTGGTATTCTGCGCCAGCGAGCGATCCGAATGCAGTGATGATCGCGGATGAAACGGGCCGGATCGTTTCGGGCCCTGTGAACTTCAGAGATGACCCGCAGCGCGTCTATGAGGTCTCGAACGGTGAACTCCGCGCCTATAAAATGGCTCAGGATGCCACGGATACCAAGATTCAGCTCTATGCCCACTGGGTTGAGGAGCCGGATTCCCGATATACGGTGATCGTCTGGGCGCAGAAGATTACGGACGATAAGGACGCTGCAAAAGCGGACAGAACTTATGACTATGTAACCTCGAAAGAGATTGAATCTCGTTCCGGCAGAACGCTTGCAGAGATTCTGAGCAGCAACGAACTGCGGCCTTTTCTGTCATTCAATTCAACCAGTCCGGATAAAATGGAGCTGGTTCAGAAAGGTTTTGAGTTGCGCAGTGACAGTCCGGTCATGAGCACTGCGACGGTTTCCGGCGATCGCAAGACCGTGATCAATATTTATTATGACCGCGATCTGATCACGCTGAATTATTATCTGTACCGTACAGACGGCTTTGAAGCACTGCCGGATACGGACGTTTCGACTTCGCCGCAGTACGGAGCGGTCGGTGACCAGATGGTTGAACTGGTGCGCACTGAACTGCAGGATCAGACTTTGTGGACGCCGGAGTATACCTATACACCGACAGATGACACAACAGGAACGCAGTATGGTGCGGTGAACGGGCAGTATGCGGAACTGACGGAACAGACGAGGACAGTTGATTCGTATTATTGGACTTTTATTAGATACAATACTACTTATAATCTGGCAAATCGTGATGATAAAAATTTCTATTTTGAAGATCATAGCGCATCAGGTTATACACTTGACAATCCGCCTCCGCTAAATGATACAACACCATATTACGCAAGATGGAGTAATACTAGATATTATGAGTTAACAAGAAATACAACCACGACAACCGAAACCTACTGGACAACACCGGACGGAACTGAGTACACCGATACGCGCTACACACGCTCGAACGGCGGCAGCTACTATACAGGCAACCGCTATTCTGAGAACAACGGTGTGTTCAGAAGAACCACAGATGAAAATGTGACGCCGCTTTACGGTCTGGATGATAACGGGAATTATGTCAAGCTGACAAAGAGCACCGGCAGCGTTTACAAATGGTATTACACCGAGGTGGTTAATAACGTTTCAACGGAAAAAGAATATACCAGAACACGGTATAAGAGCGTCAGCGGCAATTATGCATGGAGACTGTATCGGCAGTTTCAGGGCCTGTACGGTCAGACTTTGGTGTCCAATGGTTATAAATGGCCGGAAGATTATGACTGGCATGAGGGGTATGATGATTGGTATAATGTAGCTACCGGAACGCGCACAACATTTATGGACGCATTTCTTCCGACTGATGATCAGAAGAATCTGAAGTTTTACGGCGGTGATTTGACAAACGGAAAAGTTGTCAATTTCTATAAGGAAGGAATGACATCCGGCGACTATCCCAGTAATCCGACAAATACAGTTAATACAAGCAGGAACGGATCATTCAATATTTCGGATAAATATACCGGATTCACTGCGTATCAGTATAAAGTGGATAACGGCAGCTGGACAAATGTTCCGGCTAAGAACGGTCAGTATTATGGCAGTGCTGTCAGCTATGATACGAAACTCGAAATCCGCTTCTCCCGTAATCCTTACATCCTCGATTTCGACATCAACTATCCGGACAAATCCGACCTTACATTCGAGTCCGGCACAGAACTGGAGTCGCTTGATTCCGAGACGCTGCTCTTTGAAGAATCGCTTTCCAAGTTTGGCCCTGACGGCGCGAAGTATCATGACCTGAAAAACAATGCGCCGGATCATTACACCTTTGCAGGCTGGTACGAGGACAAGGCGGGCACGGTGCCGTTCAACTTTGACGCCACGATGCCTGCCGGCAACAAGATTCTTTATGCAAAATGGGAGCCGGAGGAGTTTCTGGTCAAGATTGATCCGAACGGCGCGGAAATCGACCACATCAATCACAATGTCCAGGATTATCTGGAGCAGATCTATGACAATGAGACGATTCCTGCGGATTCTGTTTCGATTCCGACATTCAATCCGGCACGCTATACCGGTCATGATACGGATCATTCCACATATTTCCACATTGATTATGATGAGGAAATCTCAAAATACGAGGATCTCACACCGCCGAAATATATCCCGATCAGTGATGTGACGGCGGAGGGACTCGAGCCGGATCATGTTTTCTATTATGTCAACATTCAGCACGATGAAGATGCCGAGGGCAGAAGCCTTCCGAACGATCTGCACAATGCGCTGTTCCTCACGGAGGACGAGGTCAGAAGTTATTATGACTTCCACATGGCTGTGCTGAAAGAGTACAAGAAAAAGGACCCCAAAAAATATGAAAAAGCAAGAGATGACCTCGATTTTGAGCTCTGGAAGCATCTCTATGTAAGCACGCAGAAATACGGCAGAATTTCTGAGGTCAGCGATGCCAATACAGCGTACGAGCTGCGTGAATGGTATCAGGTGCAGGAGGACGGCTCTGTTTCAGCGGTGCAGTATGATTTTTCTGCGCCGGTGAAGAACGATGTGACGCTGCGCGCTGTCTGGCAGCTCAACGGCGGCTATACGATCGCCTACGTTCCGCTTTACCGGATCGGTGACGTGGAGATCAACGGCGAGATGGATCAGTGGACTGATCCGGATATCCGCTCCGGTCTGGCAATCAACAACAACTACGCGGAAAAGGCATCTGCGACGGTTCTCCGTCAGCCGGTTGATCTGACTGCAAACGGCGATCCGATCCGTGACAGAGAATATATCTTCCGCGGCTGGCAGGTTGTCATGAGCCGTGACGGAAACTATATCCCGATGGAACCCGGTAAGTATTATCAGCCGGGCGAGCAGTTCACGATCGAAACCAAGTATGCGAGCAGCGATAATATCATTATCATGCAGGCGGTCTATGAGCGGCAGGATAATGCATATTGCCGCCCTGAGGTCGCAAACCTTAAGCTGGATGCTTCGGAGAGCAGCGGCGGATATATCTCAGAGCTGAACAACAATGCCGCAATGACCGGTAATACACCGATTGCGTGGACATCGTGGTATGATTCTGAGTCTGTCGGCAATGCAGCTGCTGTTCCGGAGGAAAATCAGCTCTGGTTCGGCGACATGCAGTCGAATGCTGCGGTTCACCTGTATCAGTATGCGACTGACAAGTACTATAAGTCCGAGCCGTGGCCGTCGGGCAGCTATTTTGCAAACAGAAACGGCGATATGCTGCTCGGCTTTGACACAATCGAAAACGAGGGCGACTTCATCGCGGATTATGCGGCTGACTCGGTCATCTCCGTGCAGCGGCAAGATGCGGTGACACTCTATGCGGTCTGGGAGCCGACGGTTTACATCAACTTCCGGAACGAGACCGGCAAGCCTGTCACATTTGCTCTGAATGCTGAGGATACGCAGACGCTCTATGTTGTCAACGAGGCTGTCAGTGTCTATGACCGCGAAAAGGTGCAGGATCTGAGCAATATCACCGTTGATCCGAATGAAACGCTCCGCCTTGCAATTCCTTACGGCGCGGAGAAGCACATCACCATCAACGGCAAAAATGAGCTCGGCGTCGGCTATGTGCTGGAGACATTCAGTGAAATTCCGGAGGGCGCGGAAAATCCGCCGCCGGAGCACGAGCATCTGTTTACCGATAACGGCGCAGAGTTCGAGTATACGGAGCAGCTCATCAAAAACCAAAAAGGCATGACGATTGTTTTCAAACAGGAAAAACGCGAATGCGCACTGATTCTGGACGATCCGAAGCCGCTCGGCAGAGACACCGGTACGCATGAGTTTGACTTTAACGAACTGGAACTCCCGACGGATTTTGAACTGCGTGAAACCCGCGCGAAGATCGGCTACATTTTCAAGGGCTGGTCATGGGAAAAGGGTGCGACTGAACCGGATTTTGTTGTGAATGCAACCACAATCAAGCACCTGAATCTGCAGGCACTGTTTGCAGCTGCACCTCCGGACGATGTGCACTACGAAACGCTCCAAGACACGCATCAGAAAGTTGCATATCTCTATGCGGTCTGGGAGGTCAATAAAAAGGCGGGCATCGTCGATATCTATAAGGATGTTCCGGCGCCCGGCGATCAGGCACAGACTTTTGATTTCATGCTGAAGCTGAATCTCAAATATAATGTTGAAAACGGTTCAACGCAGGAAATTGACCCATCGGTTCATGTCAGCGTTTCTCATGGCGGATACATTCATGTTGTGCATGAGAATGACAAAGGCGGAGACGGAAAATACGGTTATGACCGCAGCAGAATTCAGGTTTATGACGGCGAAGGCAATCTGACGGATGAAAAGCTGCTGGAATGCAGGGCAAATACAACAGGAAACTTTAACGTTACCGATTATCGAATGACTGTTTCCGAGCAGGAAGACGCGCATTATCAGACAACCTCTGCAATTCTGGAATCAACGGAAAACGCCGGATTTCCGGTCGGAACACAGCAGAATGAGATCTATTGGACGGATGCAAATGCAGGCGGCACTGCAGTCTTCACGAACACGCGCAAAACAACGGATTTCACTGTGGAGAAAGTTGCTGTTGATCCGGAAAACAAGTATCCCGGCAGAGAATACCGCTTCCGTGCGGAGCTGCTCGATCAGAAACCGGATTATGACTACACACTGCCGAATCCGGAATTTGCACTGCATACCGGTGAAGACTATACCTTTAAGGATATTCCGGTCGGTGCAAATCTGAAGATTACCGAACTGGACAGCGGTGATTACAAAACAGTCATCCTTGCGGAGAACGGCACAGACGATACTGACACCGATGCGCGCAGCTACACCTGCACGGTGCCGGAAAACGGCGAAAGCGTGACGTTTACAAACACACTCAAAGACATCAAGGTTGAGATCTACAGCTGGGATCTGGAGACGAATGAACGCTTCACCAGTGCCAGCTACCGGATTTCCGGTGTGGACGGCGCATTGTATCCGGCAGCAGGCAGCGGCCTGATCTATGCAAAGGATCCGATGTACTACGGTACCTACACTGTGGAGCAGACATGGTGCACGGATACTTATCAGCAGATCGCAGAGCCGATCACCATCACGATCAGCGATGATTCCGGAGACAATCCGGTTTCCGTCGATCACGATGCAACTGTCAGAGTTGAGGACGGCATCTATAAGATTTACATTCTCAATCAGAAAAAGACAGTCGCACCGACCGGCGTCACACAGAATACAGCAGCTGCAGCAATGCTGGCGGTTCTTTCCGGCACGCTGTGCGCAGTCTGCGTGATGCTCAACCGGCGGCGGAGGGAGGTGGACAGCGATGACATGCTGTAAACTGCACTCCAAAGCGAACAGGGCACGTGCCCGCACGAGGAGCCGTGATAAGCCGCCTTAGCGGAAAACACGATCCGAATTTATACGTATCAAAGGGGCTCTGCCCTGATTGGAAACAAGATTGTGAAAGGAATGAAAATCATGAAAAAGAGAACTATGTTTACAATGATGACCGCCGCTGCTATCACCGCGGCGATGATGAGCAGCACGATGAGTGCTTCCGCAGCAAGTATGGCAGATGCAACCAAAGGCGTGCTGACGGTTGACGCAAATACGACTGAGCCTAACAAGCTGACCTTTACAAAGGACATCGTGATCCACAATGAGAAGGCTGATGCAACAGTTTACGGTCCGGCTATCACCTATACCTATGAAATCGCAAAGGCAGCAGGCGGTGCAACCGTGAAAGACAGCGCGGGAAATGTTGCAGTTGTGAAGCAGGGCGTTGAAAACGGCGTCACATTTACAACCAATAAGAATAAGGCGGTGTTCGCGAATACCGAGACCTTCACAATGTCCGACGGAAAGTATGTGGCTTCTAAGGAGCTTGAACTGAACATTGATCTTACTCAGTTTACAAGTGCCGGTATTTATCGCTATGAGATCTCTGAAAGCACGGATGAAGATGCGATTACAGACGCAAGCATCTACAGAGATGAGAAGTATTCTGACAAAAGATATCTGGATGTTTATATCCGCAACACAACGGACGGCAAGCTGGAAGTTTACGGCTATGTGATGTTCCACGATGGAGCGAACACAAGTTTCGACGGAAGTGTCAGCACGAACGGAAATACTGAGAAAAAGACCGACGGTTATGATGCATCGGATGACAGCGGTTCGGGCACAGGCACGCAGGACGTCGGCGATATGGCTGACCACTACTACACCTACAACTATGAGCTCGAAAAGGTTGTTGCAGGTGCGCTCGGCGATAAGGCACATCCGTTCCCGTTTGAAATTACTACGGCAGGTTATGCTGCAAACTACAAAGTCGAAACCACCGGTACGCCTGTTTCGGGCGTGACTAATGGCGCTGCAACAGTGGGTCAGAAAGTTGAAGTAAAACTGGCGAACGGACAGAACATCACGCTGATCGGTCTTCCGGCTGATGTAAAGATTTCGACGAAGGAAACAAACGATACTGCTGACACCTACAAGGTAGAAGCTGTAACACCTGCGATTGAAGAGACCAGCAAGCCGGCAAACCAGACAGCAAGTTTTGAGGAGAAAAAACTGACGACCTACGCTGCTGAAATGGAGAAAGAAACAAGAGAGGCGCCGAAGAGAAATAATACGGATTTTGGCGCGGCAGCTGCTAAGAACACCTTTACCAACACGCTGGATTCGATCTCCCCGACAGGTGTTGTGATGATGGTTGCACCGTATGCGATCATGCTGGCAGCAGCAGGCTTCTTTATCCTCGTCTTCCTGAAGAACCGCCGCAAGGATGAAAGCGCCGGCACAATCTGATCTGCGCTGAGCATCCGTTCCCGCATGGGGGAATACAGAGAAATATGGTGAGAGAATATGTCAAGATTTCATGCAAGAAACATCTATATCGTGCAATTCCTTCATACGCAGGCGAGCAGGGAGAATCCGCTTTCAGCAAGCCGGATCTCGGAACTGCTGGAATCCCGGAATATTCATTGTGATGTCCCGACGGTGATCTCGGATATCGACCTGATGCAGCGTGCAGGCGTCGGAATCACGAGCAGTGCGCAGGATTCTATGAGCTTCTATATGGAGCGGTAATTCCATCAAACAAAAGCGGTCAGCCGACCCCAAAACTGGCTGGCCGCTTTTTCCTTAAGAAATCGTAAGACAAGTGGACAATGTGCATAAAAACTGGACAAAGCGCATCGGGCGTTTTGCGGAATCATTGAGATTATGCGGAATTTGTTGCAAGTTGCACAAAAATGAAACGCAAGATTCTTCTAAAAAGCATCTTGAAAGTTCCTCCGGAATCATGTTATAATAAACGTGATGATAGTTAAAATCGCAGAATCCTGCATTTTTGCCGGATTTCTTGCCGAAAGGAGGAACCTCAATGCCGCAGAATTACAATGACCATGTGCCGAATCCGCTGGATACGCGCATTATGAAAACGCCGAGTGCCGTTGCACGGCGTGCATTCTTCTATCTGCAGGAGTGCGGACATCTCAAAGCAGGGGACAGTCACCATACCAGCAGACAGAATCTGCAGTCCTTCCTGTTTGCAGTTGTGCTGGACGGAAAGGGCAGCCTCAATTATGAAGGTCAGCGCTATCAGCTGGAAAGCGGTGACTGTTTCTTCATCGACTGCCGCGCTGCACATTCCTATCAGAGCGATGCAAAGAATCCGTGGGAGCTGCTTTGGGTGCACTTCAACGGATGTACCAGTGAGGAGTATTATAAGCTGTTCCTGACACAGCAGCAGGTCGTGTTCCATCCGGTTTCCGCGATGAAATTCGTCTCGCTGCTGCAGGAGCTGATGCGCCTGAATGCAGAGACCTATGCCGATACCGAGGTGCTGACATCGGGGCTGATCGTCAATCTGCTGACGATGCTCCTGACTGTCAACAGCATCTCCGAGGAGAGCGACAGCGCTTTGCAGGTCAAGCTGAAAACTGTCCTTGCGCATATCGACGCCAACTTCACAACCGATATCCGGCTTGATGATCTGGCGCAGCGCTTTGATATCAGTAAATATTATCTGACGCGCGAGTTCAAGCGCGCTTACGGCGAAACGATCTTCCAGCACATTATCGGGCTGCGCATCAATTACGCCAAGCGCCTGCTCCGGTTTACGGATAAATCCGTTGAGGAGATTTCAGCACTCTGCGGGTTCAATGACCAGAGCTACTTCTCCAAGCAGTTCAAGAAGGCGGAGAACGTCACATGTCTTGCGTTCCGCCGCCGCTGGAGAGACTGAACGGATAACCGGTTTCCGCTCGGCGCCTTTGGCGGAGCGAAGGCGAAGGCTGCCGGACGGTTCCGATGTCTGCGCTGGATGCCGTGCTGGGCGAATATCCGCTGATGATCAATACCGTTCCGGCGATGCTGCTGGATGCGCACCGGCTGCGGCTGGTGCATCCGAAGGCACTCGTGCTCGATCTGGCTTCAAAACCAGGCGGGGATGACGCCGGAGTCACTTTGAAACGCCGAAGCAGAGAGGCGGTGACCGTATGAAGGACAAATGGACTGCATGCTGGGTCACGGGGCTTTTTGCGCTTGCGGCGATCGGCGTGATCGGCATGATCCTCTCAAAGCCGCGCACAAAACTGGAAATCAGCGTGAAGGCGGAGACATCCGCTGCCGCAGTGACCGCACCTGAAACTGCGGTCACTTCTGCATACACAGATGCATCTGCGGCGCGCACAACACAAACAACCACCGCCGCTGCAGAAACACATCCGCCTGCCGAAACTGCACCGCCGGAGCGGAATCTCAACCGCGCATCGGCGGAAGATCTCAAGCGTGTCTCCGGCATCGGGGATGTGCTGGCAGAGGCGATCATATCCGCAAGGGATGCACGCGGCGGGTTTACATCGCGGCTGCAGCTTTGTGCGGTCAGCGGGATCGGTGAAAATCTGACGGAGCGCATCATGGCGGAATTTGAGATTCCGGATGAGGTGTTCCCTGATGAAGCGCCGCCGGAACCGGACAGATTGCCGGAGCCGGATCAGGAACCTGCGGAATCTGAAGCGGTATACTATATAAATGTATACGATGCGAATGCAGTGACGCGCGAGGAGCTGCTGACGCTCCCCGATATGACCGAAGAAAAGGCGGATGCGATCCTGAAGCTGCGCGGGGCGCTGGGCGGATTTCGCGGCATCTATGAGATTGCGTTTGCGGAGGGCATCTCCGGCGAATACTTTGAGTATGTGCTCCGGGCGCATCTCTATGTCGAGGGCGATCCGCATTCCATTGCCCGACCTGCGGAACCATAAATTTCCATACAAATGAAAAGCCGCTGAAATGAGCAAGTTTCAGCGGCTTTGTTTCTATACAGGCTTCGGCGGGATACCTCAGCACATGCGCGAATCAGCGGCGGGGTAGAAGTCTTCGCCCTCGATTCTGCCGAACTGCCATGCATGCGCCTTGCTCGGACGGGTCGCGGCGCCGCCGACCGGCAGATCGCAGACCAGATGCAGCGAGGGATCCATCTCGCAGAGCTCGCCGACGCTCAGGACGATTGCGTCTTCCTCGGTGTGGCTGTCGCCGCAGATGAACTCCCATGTGTTGTCATTGAAATGATGACAGACGAGCGTGATATCGCCGCCCTCAAGAACATGCGTGCAGGTCAGGACAAGCAGGTCGGGACGCTCGCTGAACGGATAGTGTGCCATAAAAATCTCCTTTCGGTTGCTTCTGATACTATCATGATACAGGAAAATGCCGGAAAAATCAAGCGGGAATGTGATAAAACGGTGAAACTTTGCCCGATCTGCCGGAAAAATCACGATCTGAAAACCCAAAATTACCGGAAACCGCCTGAGAGCGTGATATTTGAAACGCCATTTTGTAAGAAAAGAGCCCGTTTTTTGTAACCGAAATGTAACAAACTCGAAAAAAACGGTTGCAAAAAAGAAAAGCTGTACAAAACAAGTACAGTCTGGTTGTCTAATATGCACATTACAAACAAATAAGGTGACGAATTGATGATTCCCATTGACTTTTCGGGCGATTTCGTGTATATTACAAGTATAAAAACGAGGCAAAGGCAACGGTCTCTGACGGAAGCCTGACACCAGATGAAATCAGAACCTGAACCTTGTTTGGAGGAAGCCAACTCAATCAATGAGCCGCGCTTCCAGGCTGCGCAAAACGCAGCGAGAATCACACCCGCCTGAGACGGGTACACATTTTCTGGCGCTGCGAACGCAGCAAATTTTCGCAGCAAAATGAAGGAGGAAACTTACAATGAACAAGCTTAAGAAGTCCCTTGCTCTGATTGCTACTCTGGCAATCGCATCCACCGCTTTCTATGCATGCGGTGATTCTTCCAGCGAGACTGGTACCACTGAGTCCAGCGCAACTGAGTCTTCCGAAGAGTCCTCTGAGGAGTCTTCTGAGGAGTCCGCTGAGGAGTCTTCTGAAGAGTCTACTGAGGAGTCCGCTGCTTCCGGCGAGAACACCGTTCCGGAGACTGGCGACAAGCTCTCCATTCTCTGCTGGACCGGCGACGACGTCGAGAAGATGATCGAGAACTTCACCGATAACACCGATTACACCGCAGACCAGATTGAGTATGTCAACGTTGGTTCCAAGGGCGGCGAGGCTCGTGAGCAGTATGCAAACTACTTCGCAGGTGACGAGGATGTTGACCTCTTCGTTCTCGAGGCTGACTGGATCCTGGACTACATCAACAACGATGACTACACCGCTCCGCTTTCCAACCTCGGCTTCTCCGAGTCTGATTTCGATGGCTGCTATGATTACACCGTTTCGATCGGTACTGATAAGAACGGCGTTCTGAAGGCTGCTTCCTGGCAGGCAACTCCGGGCGGCTATGTTTACAGAACCGACCTCGCTGAGGAGTACCTCGGTGCAAAGACTCCGGATGAGATGCAGGAGTTTGTTAAGGACTGGGATACCTTCACTGCAACTGCTAAGAAGCTGCAGGATGACGGTCACAAGATCGCTATGGCTGATACCCTCGGCGGTATGTGGCAGGTTTGGCAGTACAACCGCTCCAACGCATGGCTCGATGCAGACAACAAGCTCGTCGTTGACGATTACTGCAAGACCTACGCAGATCTCGCTAAGGAGTACTATGAGAATGGCTATGTAACCAAGGAAGATCAGTGGTCTGACGGCTGGTACGCAATCGGCCAGGATGATTCCACCATGGGTTACTTCTTCTGCACTTGGTGCCTCGGTAAGGGCTCTATGCTCTCCAACGCTGAAGGCGGCGAGGGCGGCAAGACCTACGGCAAGTACAACATCACTGCTGGTCCGTCCGACTGGGCATGGGGCGGCTCTTGGCTGGCTCTCTCCCCGAAGTGCGACAACGGCCAGATCGCTCACGACTTCATCAACTACTTCACCGTTGATGCTTCCACTGCTAAGGACTACGCTCTGTTCAAGTCCGAGTTCGTTAACAATCCGGATGCTATGAAGGCAATTGTTGACGAGGGCTCCAACAAGAACGATCTCCTCGGCGGCCAGGATCAGTTCTCTGTTCTGTATGAGTCTGCAGCTAACATCGACATGGATGGCAAGATCACTGCATTCGACAGCCAGATCAAGGACGCTTTCAACACCGCTGTTACCAAGTATGCTAAGGGCGACATCGCATCTTACGATGAAATGATCACCGAGTTCAAGAAGGAAGCAGCTAAGATCGAGGGTATCACCGTCGAGTAATTTGTCCGAACGGACATTCAGACATTTCCACAGATAATCTCGAATATGCCTGAAAAATAGCATAACCGAATATTTGCCTATTGGGCCATCTGTGCCCAATAGGCGAATATTTTATCTGTATCTGGAATTTTTACTAATTTTTTCTTGAAAGGGTGTGCTGAATGGCTACAGCTGCACAAAGACGGATCAAATCCGTCAGCTACGCGAAGTACGGCTATATGTTCATCCTGCCGTTCTTTGTCGTATACTTCATCTTCAGTTTCTGGCCGCTGATCCAGACCTTTATTCTGGCATTCAGCGAAAACGGTACCAGAACCCCGGCAATTATCGGTTTTGATAACTTCAAGACCATTCTCGCTAAGCCTGCCGAGAGTGACTTCAAAGCCCTCGGTATCCATGAGTCCTTCTGGAACGGTATGAAGAATACCCTCATCATCTGGTTCGGTAACTTCATTCCGCAGATCGCACTCTCTCTCCTGCTCGCAGTCTGGTTTACGGATCTGCGTGTCAAAATGCCCGGCAAGGGCTTCTTCAAAGTCGTCATGTACATGCCGAATATCATTACGGCAGCATCGGTTGCAGGTCTGTTCCTGTCTCTGTTCGGCGACTCCTCTTACAGCGTGATCAACACGCTGCTTCGCTCCGGTCAGGAGCCGTGGAAGATCATCACAAGCTGCTGGCCTTCCCGTATCTTAGTTATGTTTATTCAGGTCTGGATGTGGTTCGGCAACACCATGATCATGCTGATGTCCGGTATTCAGGGTATCAACGAGTCCCTCTTTGAGGCGGCTGAGATCGACGGTGCGAACTCGACTCAGACTTTCTGGCGCATCACTTTCCCGCTCCTCAAGACCATCATGGTCTACACACTGCTGACTTCCATGATCGGTGGTCTCCAGATGTTCGATATCCCGTATATGCTCCATACCGGTAACGTTGTCAACGATTACATCAAGACGGTTGCTGTCTTCATCTATGAGATGTTCCACGGCAACTTCGCGAAGCCTTCGTTCGGTTACTCCGGTGCGGCATCTGTCATTCTGTTTATCATCACCTCGATCCTCGGCGCACTGGTCTTCTATGTCCAGCGTGATAAGGACGCAATCGAGAAGAGAAAGAAGCAGAAGCAGGCTGCCAAGGAGTGGAAGCGTAAGCAGAAAGGAGGCGGATTCAGCATATGAGCAGAGTAAGATATGATTCCGATAAGGGCGGCTATCAGGCGCATGTCATGGTGAAGTCGATCGCGATCTATATTGTGCTGATCCTGCTGACTCTTATGTGCCTGATTCCGATCTGGATCCTCGTTGTCAACTCGACCCGTCTGCACAATGATATCATCAGCGGCGTGTCCCTGATCCCGAGAACCCACCTGATCGACAATATCAAAACGCTGAAAACCAATTCGCTTTATAACAAGTTCTTCGCGCCGCTGATCGGTATGAAGAACTCCCTGATCGTCGCAGGCTGCTGCTGCGCCCTGACGGTCTTCTTCTCCGGCATGACCGCTTACGGTCTGGTTGTTTACGATTTCAAGCTCAAGGGTCCGGCTTTCGTATTCATCCTCGCTGTTATGATGGTTCCGACGCAGGTTACTGCTGTTGGTTTCATGAGAATGTTGATTCAGATGCATCTGCTTGACAGCTACATCCCGCTCATCATTCCTTCCATCGCGGCGCCGGCAATCGTATTCTTCATGCGCCAATATATGCTGTCTTCGTTCCCGCTCGATATCATCGAGGCGGCTCGAATCGACGGCTCCAACGAATTCCGTACCTTCCTGACAATCTCCATTCCGATGATGAAGCCGGCGTTTGCTGTTCAGGCAATCTTCGCTTTCATCCAGAAGTGGAACGATTACTACAACCAGTCCATCGTCCTTGTCTCCGGTAAGAAGAACCAGCTGACAATGCCGATGATGGTTCAGAAGGTTATCGCGATTGACCGTAACGCAGACTACGGCGCAAACTACGCCGCAATCTTCCTTTCGATCATTCCGGTTGTTGTGATCTATATTATCCTTTCCAAGTTCATCATCGGCGGTGTTGCTGCCGGCGGTGTCAAGGAGTAATATCGGTTACACCTGAATTCACCAGCAAAACACAGCACCTTCGGGTGCTGTGTTTCCTTTTATAAGGTACTATTAACAGGAAAAAAGATTCCAATGGATGCTATTATTTGTTAAGAAATTGCGTGCGTAAAATGAGACGTTGACTCTTAATATAGCTAAAATGGGATTCTTAAGGGATAGTATCCCTTAAGCGGGGTTTGGGGCAGAGCCCCAGTCGGTAGAACCGACCTCCTTTTTGCTAAAGGTACTATTAACAAGAAAAAAGATTCCAATGGATGCTATTATTTGTTAAGAAATTGCGTGCGTAAAATGAGACGTTGACTCTTTAATATAGCTAAAATGGGATTCTTAAGGGATAGTATCCCTTAAGCGGGAGTTTGAGGGCGGAGCCCTCATTCTAAATCCGTCGGAGACACATCTAAACCAGTGAGGTGCATATGAGAGATTTTGACGCGGCGCTGAAAGCGGCGGAACGGGATATGGGCGGCAAGGGCATCGGGACGATCGGTGAGAAAACACTTCACCTTGCGCTCAAATATTATTTTGCACCTGATCCGGAAACACATGAGCGGCCGGTCGGGGGCTTTATCGCTGATGCGGTCACGGAGGACGGCGTCATCGAAATTCAGACGCGCAACCTGAGCAGGCTGAGACCGAAGCTAGATGCGTTTCTGCCGGTTTGTCCTGTGACAGTTGTGCATCCGCTGGCTGACCCGAAATGGGTGTGCCGCGTGGACGAAAACGGCGAGATTCTGTTCAAGCGCAAATCGCCGAAGCACGAATCGCCGCTGACGGCAATGCGGGAGTTTTATTCGCTCCGTGACTACTATGCCAATCCGAATTTCCAGATCTGTATCTGCACGGTGGAACTGACCGAGTTCGTTGTCAGAACCGGCGGGCGAAAGCGGCTCAAGCTCGACCGCGTCCCGATGACGCTGCGGGCGGAACAATATTTTCGCTGCGGTGCCGATTTCGCTGCACTGCTCCCGCCGATCCATGAGCCGTTTACGGTTCCTGAACTGACGGAAGCACTCCATGCGCCGAAGATGCAGGTGCGGATGTTTGTCAGTATTCTTGTGCGCTTCGGAATCCTCGCAGAAGCTGGAAAATCAGGGCGCATGAAGCTCTGGGCGCGAACTGACCCCGACAGCATCCGGGGTTGATTTTGAAGCCGCATCCGCGCTCGGGATTCAGGTGATCTGGGCACTCTCGCTGCCGGGCAAGACGGCGCCTGTCTCTGCGGGAAAAATCGTTGCACAGACGATCTCCGAAATCTTTGCAGAGGAAGGGGGCGGCGGCGATGGCTGATCTGCACGGTGTCCGCCTCGGATTCGCGGTCTGCGGCTCCTTCTGCAATGCGGCGAATGCGCTCCGCACAGCACAGGATTGTGCTGCCTGCGGCGCGGAACTGCTCCCGATTGTCTCGGAGCATTTTGCCGGAATCAAAACGCGGTTCGGTGCGCCCGAAACCTTCCTCGAGCCGCTTGCCGCGCTCGGGAACGGCAGGCTCATCCAGTCGATCTGTGAGGCGGAACCGATCGGACCGAAAAATCTCACCGACGCGCTGCTAGTCTGCCCGTGTACCGGCAATCTGCTGGGAAAGCTCGCCGCCGGAATCACCGACAACACCGTGACGATGGCGGTCAAATCGCATCTGCGGGGCGGCAAGCCGGTGATCCTCTGCATCGCAACAAACGACGGTCTGGCAGCCTCGGCGCGCAATCTCGGGGATCTGCTGAACCGCCGTCATTATTATTTTGTGCCGTTCGGGCAGGATGATCCGCGGAAGAAGCCGACATCTCTTGTCGCGGATTTTGCGCAGGCGCCTGAGACGGTTGCTGCGGCTTTGCAGGGCACGCAGATTCAGCCGGTGCTCATCTGACAGAAAAGCCGCGATATGCAAACAGCTTGCATATCGCGGCTTTGTGCTTTTTTATCGGGGATTATTTGACATGCTTTGCAAGATCAATGCCCATGCCCTTGATGCCGTTGCAGATGATGCCTGCGACAACATTTGCGCCGGTCTCGGTGAAGTGCGTGAAGTCTGTGCCGCCGTTGTAGCCGCCCATGTAGTAGCCCTTGACGGTGTTATAATCGCGCTTGTTGAAGTCATTGGTCATGGCGGTGCCAAGATCGAAATACGGGATGTTGTACTTCTTTGCGAGCGCGGAGCATGCGGAGTCGATGTTGCGGTAGCCGACCTTGAACGGCTGCGACTGGTTCTTGATCGAGAGCGTCGGGCTCATGAGGATCGGGGTCGCGCCCTTTTCAATCGCGCCCTTGATGTAGAAGGTCATGTAGTACTCAAAGGAGCCGTTTGTCGGGTTATTGACATTGCCGCAGACCGGTGCATAGCGCTCCGGCTGTGTGGAGGCGCCGTCATTGATGCCGAAGTCTACGAGGAGATAGTCGCCCGGCTTGATCTCATTCAGGATGGTTGTGAGTCTGCCGTTGTCATAGAAACTCTTGGAGCTTCTGCCCGCGATTGCGCGGTTTACAACGGTGACGCTGTCATCAAAGTAGTTCTGGAGGTAATAGCCCCAGCCCTGCTGCGGCGCGTAGCTTGCGTTGTAGGACTGTGCCGTGGAATCCGCTGCCACATAGAGCACCGGCTTATCCGATGTCGGACCCTGCTGCTGTGCCGAGGAAGGATCATACGGCTCTGCGATCGGTTCATCGGTGTAGGTGAGCTTGAGATAGTCGAGGTTCGGGCCGCCCTCTGTGGTGTTGGATTTCAGCGTGATGTAGTTGATGCCAGCTGCGAGCGGCAGAACAAGTGCGCGCTCCTCCCATGTTGTCCATGCGCCGGTGGAAAGGAAGCTCTGCTTCCAGACCAGCTCCTGTCCGCTGACGGAGATCGTCATATCGCGGTCATTTGCGGAGCCGTTTGCGACATTGAAGGTGCAGAGGTAATTGCCCTTGCTGCCGACATTGACTGCAAATGTCACGGCGGACTGGTTGTTGTTCTCGAGGTTGAGGTACTCCTTATACTTGTAGCCTGCGTTGGTCTGCTCAGGGAAGCCCTGTGTGATTTTCTGCTCTGTTGCGGCATATTTCGGATCGGCAAACGCGGTTTCCTTGCCGAGCAGATAATCGGTGAGGAGGCGGATATCGTCGGCATCTGCCTTGAGGTCGCCGTTGAGATCCGCTGCCTGATTGAGGTTGTAGCTTTCGTTCTTTGTCAGGATGACCTGCTTTGCTGCCGAGAGGTCTGCTGCCGTGATCACGCCGTCGCCGTCGAGATCACCCTGCATGCGGGGCAGGGCGGAGGGCAGCTCAATCGACCACTTCTGATTGTCGGTGCGGTCGTTCTCCCATTCGATTGCGTCGCCCTTTTCATCGTGCGAACCGCCCCAGATGCCGACATAGCTCTTGAAATCGGTTGCTGCGGTCGCAATATGATAGTAGTCGCCGTCCTTGATGAGCTTGAAGACCTGCGCGGCGGTGCCGGATTTCTCGTAGATCTCCATTGTGGTGCCGTTGTCTTTTTTGCCGCCGGTGACATCCAGCAGATAGCTTTCGCCGCCGTTCAGCATCGAGTAGATGTAGTATTCGCCTTCGTTAGCGGCGGAGACGAGCTTCCAGAGATTCTTCTCGGAGGGCGTCGAATCGGCGCTCTGGGAGACGTTCGTGCCGTTTGCTGCAACGCCGTCCTCAACGGTGAGATACATGCCGGATTCGAGGTTGCGGAACATCATCTGTGTGCCGTCGCTGAAGATTTCGCCGGACGGTGCAACAGCAGGGCTTCCTGCGTTGATCGCCTCTGCCATGAACTGCGCGAGCACCGTTGCGCCCTTGCGGTTCGGGTGCAGGCCGTCATCGAGATACATGGAGTTGACCTCATCGACGCTCTTGGTCAGGCAGTAGTTCTGCCAGAGGTTGAACAGATCGACCACTTCGATGTTCAGCGCTGCGCCGACTCTGTCGAGCGCGGTGCCGTACCATCTGCCGCCGAGCAGCGGATTGCGCTGGCAGTCGCCGTTTCTGCCCTGCTGCTTGACGAGGATCACGCGCATGCCCTTTGCCATTGCGCGCTTTGCCATGTCGGTGATGATCTCCTCATACTGCGATTCGGTTGTGTTGTTCTTGGAGTTGGTATCGTTGATGCCGATCGAAATGACGTAGATATCGCCGGGCTGACCGTTCTTCTCGATGACCGTGAACTGACCGGCATCCATGAAGCCTCTTGCATACTGACCGGATGCCGCCATGTTCATGACCTGCCACTGCTTGGTGTCGATGAAATCGGGGAGCATCTGTGCCCAGCCTGCCTGCGAGGACGAATTCAGCGGATAGTAGTTGCAGACGGTGGAGTCGCCGCAGACCCAGATTGTCGGGTTTGTTTTGGCGGTTGCGGAGATCTGCTTGATCTCCAGTGCTGCGATGGAGAACGGATAGCCGTCCTTGCCCGCGCACGCGCAGATATTGAGCTGACCGTCTGAGACAGGAACCTGCAGCGTGTGGTATGCGCCGTTTCCGGTCATGTTGACGATCTGCAGCATCTTCTCGATGCCGATGCTTGTGCGCGTGGTGTTGCCCAGCCAGACCGAGACCTGATAGAGTCCGTTCGGGACATCGGCGCAGAAGGTGTAATTGCCGGTGGCGGATGCATTCTTGAACTGCACGGCATCGCTCAAAGCTCCTGAGCCGGAGGCTGCGACATTCGCAACGCTTGTGCCGGAGGAGAAGCCGTAGCCGCGGCTTGCGTTGTAGCCGTCTGAGGCGGAGACACCTGTATAGCCGCTTGCCGCGCCGTTTCCGCCGAAGTCAAACTTCCAGTAGGTGTTTGCCGCGGATGCCGTCATGGTGCCGGCAGGCATTGCACTGAGGCAGGTGAGCGCCGCTGCAGCGGAGGTGAACGCTGCGGTCAGCTTCCGGATTGTTTTTGTTTTCATAATGAAGATTCCCCCTTTGTGTAAACCGGTGTGATACTTAACATATCACATTATCCTGATTGTATCATACCATAATTAAAAGAAAGTGTCAAGTTAAAAGCACAACGCTGCGCGAAAATAACAAGAAAATAATACAATCATACATTTCTTAAAAAATATAGTGATGTTGATGAGCGTTCATAAAAATATTGCTGAGAATTCACAATTTGTTCATTTGGCATTCAGGTTTAATTTATGTTTATCCGTTATAATATGTACAAGGTTTTACGAAACCTTGTTTCAAATCCCCCAATCCCCCTATGTTTTGTTGATTTCACTTCTCCTTGCAGCTATGTGGCAACTGTCACATAGTTTTTCTTTTGTCCGCAGACCGTCCGAACGGGTGTATCCCTTCGGGCGTTTTTTATGCGCAACAGCGGGTTGCTTGACCGCTGACGGCTGATATGCTATAATACAGACAAGGGAGGGATTCTGATATGGAAACAAAGGAAATACTGCACAATCTTCGCACCGGACACGGTCTTTCGCAGGATGCACTCGCCGAAAAGGTCTTCGTGACGCGGCAGGCGGTCTCGCGCTGGGAGACCGGCGAAACAGTCCCCGGAACAGAGACGCTGAAGCTGCTCTCGAAGCTGTTTGATGTCTCGATCAACACGCTGCTGGGCGCGCCGCAGAAGCTCATCTGTCAGTGCTGCGGCATGCCGCTTGAGGATGCACAGATCAGCCGCGAGAAGGACGGCTCGATGAATGAGCACTATTGCAGATGGTGCTATTCGGAAGGCGTTTTTATGTACAGCAATATGGATGATCTGATCGACGTCTGTGTGAAAAACATGGCAAACGATGAACATCCCGCGGCGGAGGTGCGTGCCTATCTGCAGCAGATTCTTCCGCAGCTCGATTACTGGAAACGCTATGAGGAGCTCGGCGACAACGGCGAATTTGATGCATTCAAGCAGACTTTGATCGCCGAGATCAACGCGATGCAGATTGCGGGCATGCCGAAGCTCGAAAAGCTGAATGCGCTGGTCGGCAGCTATGTCAATCTGCCCTACAGACTGCCGAACGGTGCGGAGGTCAGGTTCCTTGATGACAACGTGACCTATCTCGGCAACCAGCTGCAGAGCGAATTCGGCGGAGACCGCTGCTTCGGCGTGGTTGCTGGCATGGATTTTATCCTTGTCTGCACCTATGACAAAAACGGCGAAAATCCGGAGCTTGTCCGCTATCAGAAACGCTGAACCATATATTGCGCTGGATTCCGCACAAAATAAAGCCGTCCCAATTGGTTTGTTGGGACGGCTCAGCTTGTAGATATAGTGATCTATAATGGGGACTCCGTCCCCAAACAATGCTAACAACTTAAGCAGTTGCATCAGCCGGTGAATTGCTTTGCAATTCACTTAGGGGCGCCCTCTATCGCAGGGCGCCCCTCTCCGAAAAACGATCCACCGGATCGTTTTATCGGATTCACCCCTGCGGAGCTCCTTGCGCAGTGGCATTTCGCACTCTGCGGAGTGCGACCAAAGGGCGCCGCCCTTTGGAAACCTGCGAGCTTTTGAAAAAGCTCGACCAAAACTTTTATTTCGGCTTCGCCGTGTGCGCCTTAAGTTGTTAGCATTGCGTCCCCAAACCCCTGCCGGGGATATTATCCCCAGACCCCATGATTATATATGGATATCAGAAAGCCGCTCCAATTAACGCTGATTGGAGCGGCTTCATCCTGTTTTATCATAAACATGGGATTCCAAAGGGGCAGTGACCCTTTGTCTGTTGTTATGATTCCTTTGCCTTGTGCGCGGCTTTGTCAGCGTACATGCGGTCATCTGCGATGCGGAACAGCTCATCTAAATCGGGCGCCGGAGCTGCCGCTGCGGCATGGAACCCGATGCTCGCCGCGACCTGATAAGGCTTTGCAGCGCTGCGGTTATACTGCTCCATATATTCCGCGAACTGCCGCCGGAACTGCTCTGCACGGATATCCGTCAGCGATTTGGGCACAAATCCGCCGACTGCAAACTCATCGCCGCCGAACCGCGCACAGATTTCATGCGCGCCCGTACATGCTTCGAGTGCCTTTGCAATCGTGCAGATTGCGCTGTCGCCCTCCTGATGTCCGAAGCGATCATTGATCTGCTTCAATCCGTCCAGATCGACCGAGATCACAAATGCGCAGAGCTCCTGCTCCGTCTGCATGGCGGCTGCATTCCGGAATTCGCGGTAAAATCCGCGCCGGTTGTAAAGCCCGGTCAGATAATCGTGGACATAGAGCTTTTCAAGCTCCGAATTCGCATGCTCCAGCGCACGGTTGATCGAACGGATCTGCATCTGCCCGTGGAATGTGCCGAACGAGGCGTTCATCGCGTTCATAAAGGCGTGCATTTTCTCGTATTCGTCCACGGTGATTTCCGGCTGGAAGACGCAGTAGCCGAGGGTCAGGTCGATGAAGTGCAGCGCACAGACAATAATCGGCTCCTCATGGTTCAGCATCGTATCCAGATGCGGGATCAGCTGCTTGCGCGGGATTGTGCAGGGCTCAGGCTGATACCAGAAGTACCGCTGGAAGATCACATCGACATTTTCGCTGTAGGCGGATTCCAGATGGTGATGCGCACCGAATGCCGGTGCGTTGAAGATATCCTCATTGATCGCAAAGACACTGGTCGGAAAGACGAATTTGTCGCTGAGAATCGCGGGCAGGTTCTGCACCGATTCCATGCGCGCAATTGCGGATTGCACCGAGCACATCATCTCCTGCCGCTGTGCCGAGAGCCGCAGGCTGTCATACATTTCCTGCGCGGCGTCATTGATGTTGTAATAGGAGACAGGCTTGCATCCGCAGGACTGCGAACGGATCAGCGAGAAGCCGATCACATTCTTTGCGGGGACAACCTCGCCTTTTATCATGGATTCGATCGCGTGGATAAGCCTGCTGCCCATCGTTTCGTAATCCTGCCGGCAGGTTGTCAGGTGCGGGATGTGATAGCGCGACTGCAGGATGCAGTCGAAGCCGGTGACGATGCAGTCCTCGGGGACGCGGCAGCCGTGCTTCTGCAGATAGGTGCTGACAGCGATTGCCATGCTGTCATTTGCGCAGATGATCGCATCCGGATAGGGACGCTCCTCCTCCTCGAACCACTCGCGCATGACATCCAGTGCGGGTGCATCCCAGAAGCAGCCGTAGCCGATGAGACTGTCATCATAATACATGCCGCGTTCGGTCAGCGCCTTGCGGAATGCCGCGACGCGCTGGTCGGAATACTGATTATTCCGGACACCTGCCATCATCAGCAGGGATTTGGCATGGTGATCATCTATGACATGTGCGCAGAGACGCTCGAATACATCTGTATAGGAAAACGTAAAGCAGGTGCAGCCGGCGACCTCCTTGTCGATCGTGATGACCGGCACCTTGTGCAGACGGCAGCGCTCAATGATCGTATCGACAATCGGATCATTGAACAGGAAATGCGGAAACATGATCATTGCCGAAAGCGAATCATACGGAATCAGCTGGAATACGCTGCGTTCGCCGTCATCATTCGGATTCCCTCTGTCAAAAAGGTCCGTGCAGCTGTTGAAGATCAGCAGCCGGAATCCGTGCGCAACAGCATAGCGGTTCAGCGCTTTGATAAACGCGAACCGGTCTTCCATTTGTATGGTTGAGAGACATATGCCGATCAGTTTTTCAGTTGTATCTGCCATAACGTTTCACCTCCTGCCGGTACTGTCACTATTATTTTACCATAAATTGTGCTGAAAATCAATATATTTTTGTGACGAATTTCTGAAATTTGAGCGGGTGAGGTGTATTACATGCCGCCTTCCTGCTCCATCTCGAGATAGAGCGCGGCAAGCTCCTCCCGGCAGCAGAGGAATTCTCTGCCGAGCACCGGATCAAAGAGTGTGCCGAGCGACTGTTCCATGATCGCAAACGCCTTGTCATAGGAATAGGCTTCCTTATAGCAGCGTTTGCTGACGAGCGCGTCAAAGACATCCGCGAGCGCCATGATCCGCGCTTCTACAGGGATATCCTCGCCTGCGCGATGCTCCGGATAGCCGGTGCCGTCATAGTGCTCATGGTGGAAGTTTGCGATATTGACCGCGATGCGCACGAAGTCCTCATCATCGACCTCGCGCAGAACCTTGCGCAGAATCTTTGCGCCCTCTGCCGGATGCTTCTGCATCTCGGCGTATTCCGCATCGGTGAACTTATCGGGCTTGCGCAGAATCTGATCATCGACAGCGATTTTGCCGAGATCATGCATCGGGGCTGCCTTTGTCACATTGTGCAGAAAGCGCTGCGTGAAGCCATATTGCTCCATGATCTCCGGATTCTCCCGCAGATGCCGCGCAAACACGCGCACGACAAGGCTTGTCCGGTTGATGTGTCCGCCGGTACTGTTGTCGCGGCTTTCAACCACGCTTGCAAGTCCCGTGATGATCGAATTCTGCACCTTGCGGATGTGCTCGGTCTTTTCCTCGACGGCGATCTGCAGGCGGCTGTTGTAGCTGTTGAGCAGCCGGACGTATTTCTGCTGCTCGGTGTCATCCTCAAGCAGCAGCCCGTAACCGACGAGGGCATCCTTTTTGCGGATCTCGGTCAGCTTGCGCTCAAAAGCCTCCTCGCCCATCTCAAAGTGCGTGGTGTTTGCCGTGAACAGCGTATAAAGCTCATCGGGGATGCGCTCATTGCGGCGGAGCTTGCGCAGTGCCGGAAACAGCGCCTTTGCATGCTCGTTCGCATCGAGATAGCCGTACTGATAATCGGTGATGATATAGGGGTTGACCATCTGATTGAAGACCCACTCGTGACCGGAATCCGTGACGCCGAAGAAGCCGTCGGTCAGCATGCTGATGACCACGGAAAGCAGCGAGAGCGAGCAGAAGATCGGCATCAGCTCGAGATCGGGCTTGACCGCCTCCTCCAGCACGAGCGCTGCCGCCACGATAAACTGTGCGCCCGTCAGCCGGAACAGATTGATGCGCTCTGCGGGGAGCTTGTTCCGGTGCATCTGGATGATCGAATAGACCATGCCGGCGCAGAGAATCGCGAGCAGGGCGATATTGCGCGTGAAGTACAGCGGAGACTGCTCCGCGATGTGTGCCGTGAAAATATGGAATGTATCATGCCGGACGAAATAATAATGCCCGATGCAGAGCTCACGCATTTTCTCGTTCCAGTGGATTACAACCACGGCACATTCAAAGCACGCCCAGCAGTAAAGCGGCAGCTTCGGAATCTTTATGCGCAGATACGCAATCAGGAATGTGATGAAGAAATAATAGAAGATTGCGTTTCCGAGATACTCAAACCGGACTGCCATCGAAGCTTCTGCTTCGGTCTGTGCGGTCTCCATCAGCAGTGTGCCGATGTTCATGACAAGGCAGCCGAGACTCGTCAGGAGCAGGCGGATGCTGCTGTCGCTCTGCTGCTTCTGGACAAGCAGTGCGACAATTCCGGCAAGCGGGATCACAATCGCCAGCACCTCAATCGTCAATATCAACATATCTGCGCCTCCTTTCTGATATCACAAAAATCTCTTACATATACTATTATATCATATTCTTGTAAAAAGCACAATGGAAACGAGAGAAAAATTAGAAATGAGAAACGTCATAAAAATAGAAATGAGAAATTAGAAATGAGAAATTGCGGTGCCGCCTGCGGCGGCGGATTTGAAATAGTGAGAAAGTGAGAAGTGAGGAGTGAGGAGATGTGGTGCCCGTGCCCGCCTTGACTTTCGGGGGCGGGCGTGATATAATAAATGCAGCCGGTTTTTTACCGGAATCCGATTGCAGGAGGTACCGTTATGACGACCTATGAATTGCAGCAGGAGATCATCCGGCTGAAAAAGGAAAAGAATATCTGCATTCTCGTTCACGCCTACCAGTCACACGATATCTGGGAGGTCGCGGATTACATCGGCGATTCCTTCGGTCTGACGCAGCAGGCGGCAGCATCCGATGCGGAAACTGTCATCATGTGCGGCGTACAGTTTATGGCGGAGACCGTCAAGATGCTCTCGCCGCAGAAGCGCGTGCTGCTCTCGAATCCGGATGCGGGCTGCCCGATGGCAGAGCAGATGGATAAGGACATGATTCTGCAGCTGAAGGAGCAGATGCCCGATTACAAGGTCGTTGCCTATATCAACACGACCTCGGAGCTCAAAACCGTCTGCGATGTCTGCGTGACATCCTCGTCGGCGGTCAAGATCATCAAGGCGATGCCGGAGCAGAAGATTCTGTTCATTCCGGACTGCAACCTCGGCGACTGGGTAAAGAAGCAGGTTCCCGAAAAGCAGATCGAGCTCGTGCACGGCGGATGTCCGACACATGTCCGCATTACTGCTGCCGAAGTGAAAGCTGCAAGAGCGGCGCATCCTGAGGCGCTGCTGCTGGTGCATCCGGAATGCCGTCCGGAGGTCACTGCGCTTGCCGATTACGCAGGCAGCACAACCGGCATTATGTCCTATGCTGAAAAGAGCGATGCCAAGGAATTCATCATCGGCACAGAGAACAGCATCGTGCAGCACCTGCAGATGAAATGTCCGGACAAACGGTTCTATCCGCTCTCGAAGGACTGCGTCTGCCACAACATGAAGCTGACAACGCTCGGCGATGTCTATGACTGCGTCTGCGGCAGAGGCGGCAAGGAAATCCACATGGATGCAGACCTCATTGCAGATGCCCGCCGCAGCATTGATGCCATGCTCGCATACGGCGGCTGATTCCGCTGACCAATCGCAATATCTGAACACCGCCTGTATTGGATACGGGCGGTGTTTTTTTCACTGTGCGCGGGAAATCTGCGGCGGATCATCCGGACAGACCGTACAATCGGCATACGATACAGACAACTTTTCCGGAATTCACCGCAAAAAGTGACAAAACAATACAACTTTTACCGCAAAAAATCATCATCCTCTGCACTTTATCCATAAATTCTGAGAATCGTGTATTGAAGTTGGTATATGATTTTGCTATAATAAAAATGACACCGTATGTACATGTTTCGGCGGACATCATCCGGAACAGCCATTACATGGACAGGCCCTGACCTGTCCCGAAAAAAGGGGATTTCTATGAAACAGAAAACAAAGAAAATGCTCGCAGCGGCAGTCAGCAGTGTTGTGCTGATGACCGGTGCGGCAGCAGTTGTGCCGCAGAGCGCGGCGGCTGCAGGGGATTGCGTGATTGATTCCAGTACAACTTATCAGACAATCCGCGGCTTCGGCGGTATCAACCTGCCGGAGTGGATCACGCAGGGCGACATGACCGATGCGCAGGTGCAAAAGGCATTCGGCAACGGTCCGGATGAACTGGGATTTACCATCCTGCGAATTTATGTCAGTGATGACAGCAATGCGTGGAAAACGGCTGTCCCGACTGCCAAGCGTGCACAGGCACTCGGCGCGACCGTCTTCGCATCCCCGTGGAACCCGCCTGCCGCAATCCGCAACAACATCAACCAGAACAACGGCAAGTATCAGCTCAAGAGTGACAAGTGGGCTGAATACGCACAGCACCTGAACAGCTATGTCAAGTATATCGAGGGGCAGGGCATCGACCTGTATTCCGTCTCCGTGCAGAATGAGCCGGACTACGCGCATGACTGGACCTACTGGAGCGCAAACGATGTCGCGAGCTTCATCGCAAAATACGGCGCGGCTGTCAAGCAGGGCACAAAGGCAAAACTGATGTCCGCAGAGAGCTTCCAGTATCAGAAGCAGATCTACAATGCGATCCTCGGGAATCAGGATGCCATGAAGAATGTCGATCTGTTCGGCACGCATTTCTACGGCACACAGCGCAACGGAATGGACTTCCCGCAGCTGGAGAACTGCGGCAAGGAAATCTGGATGACTGAGGTCTATGTCCCGAACAGCGACGCGGATTCTTCGGATATCTGGTCGCAGGCGATTCAGGTCTCTGAGAATATGCACAACGGTCTTGTTGTCGGCAACATGAGCGCTTATGTCTGGTGGTACATCCGCCGCAGCTACGGCCCGATGAAGGAAAACGGCCAGATCTCCAAGCGCGGCTACAACATGGCACAGTTCTCCAAGTGGGTGCGCCCGGGCGCAGTCCGCATCGGCGCAACCGAGCAGCCGAATAACAATGTTCTCGTTTCCGCATACAAGAACACCGACGGCAATATCGCGATTGTTGCGATCAACAAGGGCAGCAGCGCTGTCAACCAGTCGTTTGCGTTTGGCGCAGGCGAGGAGATCAGCGGCATCGAAGCATACCGCACCTCCGCAAGCGAGAATATCAAGTCTGTCGGCGCAAGCGGCAGCGGCACAAGCTTCACCGCTTCGCTCCCTGCAAGCTCCGTCACAACCTTTGTTGTCAGCACCGGCGAGGCAGAGCCCGATCCGGACGGCTACCTTGCACACTATACCTTTGAAAAGAGCACGGACGGCTTTACCGGCAGAGGCAGCGCCTCCGTCGAGGCTTCGACCTCTGAGCACTACGCAGGCGACCGCTCGCTCGCATGCACGGGCAGAGAATCCGCATGGAACGGCGCAGTCCACACACTGGGCGCTTCGATGTGCAAGCCGGGTGAGGAGTACAGCTTCAGCGCGGCGGTCAAGTATAACTCCGGCGCGGCAAGCGATACTTATCACTTCACGCTGCAGTATACGGATTCAGAGGGCGTCACCCAGTATGACAAGATCGCGACGGAGACGATCCCGAAGGGCGACTGGGTTCAGCTTTCCAACCCGAACTATAAGATTCCGGCAGGCGCCTCCAATATGCAGATCTACATCGAGACGGATGACAGCACCAGCAGCTTCTTCGTCGATGAAGTCATCATCGCACCGAAGGGCACCGAGATCGACGGTCCGAAGGCTGTTGTGGTAAAGCTCGGCGACCTCGACGGCGACGGTGCAATCACCTCCGCTGATCTCGCGATCGCAAAGAACGGCGTTCTCAAGGCATTCGCAAGCGATAAGATCAAAACCGCTGCGGATATCAACGGCGACGGCACTGTTGACAAGACCGATATCGGCTGGTATGTCGATTATCTGCTCGGCAAGACCACGGGCTTTCTCGAGCGCGTGACCCCGCCTGAACCCGAAAAGACCCCGATGCGCACCATCTCGGAGTACACCGCTGCGGTCAAGGATTCGGTTGTCATGACCGAGCCGCAGAGCTCCTGGGAGAAAAAGGCCGGCGTCACCTATCCGCAGATCACAAAGGAACAGTATTTCTCCAAAAAGGCAAACAAGAACAAGAATTACAACATTATGCTACCGGCAAATTATGACGAGAGCAAGAAGTATCCGGTTCTCTATCTGCTGCACGGCTTCTTCGAGAATGAGGACCGCATGATCCTCACCGGCAACAATCCGCCGATCCCGACACCGCAGATCATCACGAATGCAATCGCTGAGGGCGCTGCAAAGGAAATGATCGTTGTTGTGCCGCAGGTCTTCACGCACCCGACAAAGGCGGGCGCAACCGATTTCGGTGATTATGAATCCAGCGTCGGCTATGATAACTTTGTCGATGACATCGTTGACAGCCTGATGCCGCATATCGAAAGCAAGTACAGCGTTGCAACCGGCAGAGAGAACACCGCAGTCACGGGCTTCTCCATGGGCGGCAGAGAGTCGCTCCGCATCGGCATGAAGTATCCGGATAAGTTCGGTTATGTCGGCGCGATCTGCCCGGCTCCGGGTGTTGACGGCGACTGGACCTTCGGCGGCGAGGAAAAAGCACCGTCTCTGATTCTGCTGACAGCAGGCGACAATGACCAGACGGTCGGCTCCACCCCGAGCGGCTACCACAATTCGATGACGCAGAAGAACACACCGCATATCTGGAATTATGTGAAGGGCGGCTACCACGGCGACAACTGCATCCGCGCAAATGTCTACAACTTTGTCCGCCTGATTTTCAAGGCATAAGAAGTTATAGTGTGATTCCGGATTGTCAAAATGAGCAATCAAATCCGGTGTCCCGCGCGCGGGATATGTAATTATGAGAAAAGCCGCTCCTGTTTTCGCTGACAGGAGCGGCTTTGTTCTGTTTCAGTATAAATATGGGGGCTGGAGTACGAGTGAATAATGAATAGAGAAAAGTGAAAAGTGAATAACAAAATGGGGTCTGGGGTCAATGACCCCAGCGAGGGGTTTGGGGGCGACAATGTTAACAACTTAAGCAGTTGCATCAGCCGGTGAATTGCTTTGCAATTCACTTAGGGGCGCCCTCTATCGCAGGGCGCCCCTCTCCGAAAAACGATCCACCGGATCGTTTTATCGGATTCACCCCTGCGAAGCTCTTGACGCTGGGGAGTTTCGCTCTCTGCGGAGAGCGACCAAAGGGCGC
>JAFWUX010000230.1 GCA_017523995.1 Oscillospiraceae bacterium
AACCGGGTCCTCAACCGTAACGACGTTGACTTCCGGTCTTGCAATTGCGCCGAGCGCTGCATACAAAGTAGTGGACTTACCGGAACCGGTCGGACCGGTAACGAGGATAACGCCGTGCGGGCACTTGATCATGCTCTCGAACAGGCGGAAGTTGTAATCAGACATACCGAGTTCGTGCAGACCACGGGTCTTGATTGCACCGGTGGACAGAATTCGGAGAACGATCTTTTCACCGTGAACCATCGGGAGCGAGGAAACACGGAGGTCAAGCGGAACGCCGTCAACCGTCTGGGAGAAACGGCCGTCCTGCGGGATACGCTTTTCTGCGATGTTCATGCCGGAGATCAGCTTCAGACGGGTGGCGAGCTGATTCTGGACGTTGGAAGAAACATTCATCAGCGTGACAAGGTCGCCGTTGACACGGACACGAATCTGGGTGTACTTCTCAAACGGCTCGAGGTGAATATCGGTTGCTTCCATACGGAATGCATTTTCGACGATCTGTGTTGCGAGCTTAACGATCGGGGCGCTCTCAACACGGTCTCTCGACTCCTCATCATCCATCATTTCGCCCTGAGACGAATCAATACCGAGGTCGCCGAGGTCGGTCATCTGATATGCCTTACCGATTGCCTTCTTGATCGCGGAACGGGTTGCAAGCACCGGAATACAGTCATAACCGGTCTTGACCTTGATATCTTCAAGAATATTGAAGTTTACAGGATCATCCGTTGCAACAGTCAAACGGCGGCCGGTCTTATTGATCGCGATGACGCAGTTGCGTTCTGCAAGATCCTGCGGGACCATGCGGGCGATCTCACCGTCAACCTCGACGTTGTTCAGGTCAACAAACGGTGTCTGCAGCTTTACAGACAAAGCCTGCGCGAATTTGATGTCGGACATAAATCCCATCTCGACAATGACCTCACCGAATTTCTTCTGATCCGTCGATTCGCGCTGTCTCTGCAGCACCTGCTGCAGCTGCTCAGGGGTGATGTGACCTTCCTCGACGAGGTAGTCACCGATTCGGATGTTTCTCATAATCCAACCTCCAAAAAACTCTTGAAAAATATGCCAAACTGTGGTAGAATAGAATAACAGTACAAACCATAAAGGAGGTACCGTTATGTACCAAAAATTCTTGCCGGCTGCATTGGCAGCACAATCGGGCTGGAAGGAATGGCAATACTATGGGGATGACCTTGCCAAATTCCTGCTCTTCGCAATACCCGTCGTCTTTATCTACGGCATCTGCATCGGCAGCTTTCTGAATGTGGTCATCATTCGGCTGCCCCGCGGCGAATCACTGATCAAGCGGTCATCGCACTGCATGACCTGCGGCGCCAAGATTCGCATCATTGATCTGATCCCGGTGTTCAGCTGGCTGTTCCTGAAAGGAAAATGTCACAGCTGCGGTGAAAAGATCTCTCCGCGCTACCCCATTGTTGAGGCGCTGAACGGAATTCTGTATGTCATTGACCTGATGATGTTCGGAGTCAACCTCAACTGCCTGATCATGATGATTTTCACATCCATCCTGATCTGTGTGGCATTCATTGACTGGGACACGATGGAGATGTACATCCCGATGCTGCTGCTGATTGCGGCACTCGCAATCCCCTCTCATTTCGCAACATACATTCCGCTGAAGGAGCGGATCATCGGAATCTTTGTCATCAGCGTGCCGTTCCTGCTGATCGGTGAGATCAGCGGTGCTTACATCAAGAAGAAAACCGGTGAAAAGGTTCGCGGCATTGAGCTCGGCGATACCATCCTGATGGCATGTGCCGGTGCTCTGATCGGCTGGAAGGGCATGATCCCCTCCGCGTTCATCGGCATTATTCTTGCTGCAATCTTCGGTCTGATTATCAAAAAGGTAACAGGCAGTTCCAAATTCGCATTCGGCCCGTACCTCTGCATGGGGCTCTGGCTCGGCGCAATCTTCGGTGAGGAACTCACCATGTGGTACATTCACAATCTTCCGAAGGAAGAACCGCTCCAGTATTACAGTGCATTTCTCCTGCGCTGAAGTTTTCGCAAGATAGGGCAGCCGGCGGCAACACCGGCTGCCTTTCTTTTTGTTTGCGCTTAGTTGGTTGTGGTAACTGCCTTCTGATTGACAAGTCTGTTATCGTGATCCTTGTCAAAAGAGGCTTCGAGATCCGGGATATCGTGAACATCATCCGGAACCGTGAAGATGAAGTAGAAGAAGTTGGAATCGGAGCCAACCTCAGCAGGATCAATGTCCTTGAAACGCGCAGGCTTTCTCGCAATGGTGTAGGAGAAGCCTTCGCTTGCATTGACGTCCACGCCTGCGGAAAGCGTCGGAACATAATCAACAGCTGCGGTACGGAAACCGTCAGCAGCATTCAGAACATTCTTCATCGAGAAGGAAGCAACAGAACTTGTGCCTGTGTCCTTTCTGATCAGACCGTTCGGAGATCTGCGGATCTCGCGGCAGTCAATACGAATGGTGAAGTCCTGCGGATTAAATCTTGCGTATTCTTCCTGCACAAACGGCGCAGCAGTCACAATGGTGCCGTTGATGTCTGTTGCAGTGGTCGCTGTGGTGGTTGCAACGGAAGAAGTCGAAGCAGTAGTAACAAACGGGTTATCAATTGCCTGCTGGATTGCAGCATCCTTCAGTTCCGACATGCTGAACGAGTAGTCAAAGTTGCCGTAGAGCTTCTGATTGACGCTCCAGAGATCGTAGGTACCTTTGGCGACAACCGTACTCGCTGTATCTGTACGTGCGTCATAAGGATACGTAAACAGCACAAGCTTGCCCTGGTTGATCTGCTTGCTTGTGTACTCGCTGAGTTTCGTGTGAGTTTTCAGCGCTGTATCATCTTCAATCAAAGTGTTGTCGAAGACAAGAACATAAATATTACCCTCAACATCGAGGAACTGTCGGTTCGCAAAGAATGTGTCATAAAAATCGCCGACATTCTTTTCGAGTTCCGCCGTGGGCGTGACCGACTTAAAATCGCCGGCATACGTGTACGGAGTCTGGTGGAAGTAAACGCGGACTCTGTCTGCATACTTCAGATTTCCCTCGATGCAGCGTCTCATATTATCAATACAAGCGGTTGTGTTTTCAAAATTCGAGCTTCTGACGAAGAATTTTGAAACCGGATCCAGCAGCTGAACCGCACTGTACATGATAATTGAGAAAATCGCCATAACAATGATGAGCTCAAGCAAGGTAAAACCTTTCAGCTTTCTCATATTTGCATGACACTCCTTTCATTTCAGTTTGCCCCGCCGCGTACATTCAAAACGCACGCGGCGAAGCGTCAGTTCGGTTAGCCCATTGCAGATGTCTCGTCGCAAGTGACCGAAGGTCGTGCATCAGTGGGGGTTCCATCATAATTGAAGTGGTAATTGACTTCAGTAAAATAGCTCAAACTGCCTGTATTGGGGTTTTTGTCCCACATGTTGTAGTTCAGCGTAAAGGTGTAAGATGCCGGGAATCCGTTTGCATCACGATTCAGGAGCATTTTCTCATTAAGCTCACTGGCTTTCGGATCAAGTCTTTCGTATGCTGCGCTGACCTTCGCAACATCATCCGATTCATACCAGAAATACTGCGTGCCGGCGGTATCCTTGATATCCGTGAACAGAAGCACCTGAACAGAGCCCTGCGGAGGACGAGAAGTACCATCTGCGTACTTTTCCGGAACATAAAGGTCAAGGATCGGACTGCCGTGATTCAGAACAGACTCGAGGGTTCCATCCTGCACAGCATTCGGGTCTTTCACAAGGCTCAGATCCTTGCTGCTGATCGTCTGCTCACTCAAAACAGCGCCGCTGGTCTGGCCATACGCAAACGCATCTCCGCGAATCACGATTTTTGTAATCGGTGTCGAAATCGGAATCGACTGATTTGCGGGCAGGCGATGCAGATCGAGCTTGATATTGAATTTGTCAGGCTGATTCGGAAGCGCACCGATTGACTTGGTAAAGACCAGAAAACGGTAATTCGTCTTCTCATTGATAAGGAGATTCGTTTCCTTACCGGAATTCGTGCGCTCATAATTCTTCGCCGAAACCATATAGACATCGCCGTCCGCCTGCACGTTAAACTTCACTGCATCTGCAGCATTGTGATTCGTAAAGACGATTGAAGGTCTGCCTTTGGTATCAGTCGGGTCTTCGGAGCCGTTGATCGGAAACGATTCAGTTCCGTCATGCGTCAGAAGATTATCGGCAAATTTTGCTTCGTAGGCAAGGCGGCGGTTCAGCTGATTGGTAGCCTTCATCGTCGCATTGACCAGTGACATGACCTCTGTCAGAAGCAAAGCAATGACTGCATAAACACCAATTGAGATCACAACTTCAATCAGCGTCATGCCTTTGAGTTTTGATCTGCGTTTCATTGCAATCCTCCTTTCATCAGCCAAGGTTCTGGTGGTCGTTGCTGAAGTAGTCATTCTTGTTCTTGAACGAGATGTTACCGGAATTTTTACCATCCGCACCAACACCCGTGAATTCAAGTTCAAAGGTCGGAGGCGAACCGGGTCTGCCGAGGTCTCCGAGGTAGACACAGAGCGGAACGTTCTTGACTTCCAGATCCTTTGTGTAAAGTGTACCGAGTGTCATGATCAGCTTATCGCTTGAAGGATAAGTATACGGTACAGATTCATTGAATTCACGATAGGTTATGGACTTTGCGTACATCATCTCATTACCTGCAGGAGAACCATAGATAGATTCCGGCATAATGATTTCTGCATTAAATGTAGCACCGTTCAGGAAAGCAGCACCGCCATAATGCGAGGTATTGTAATTGCAGCCCTTCTGACCGTAAACCACAACATTCGGGATCATCTCGAACTTATACTTGAATTCGTTCTTCAGGTTTTTCCAATCAGCGTTCAGCGCATAAGTACCGTCATCCTGCTTCACGCCGGGATAAACAGGGTTACTGACAACATTATACACGCGGGAAGCCATCTGCGAATAGCAGCCTGTTGTAGTCAGGCGGAAGTTCTGCGATGCATAAATGTTATCGCGCAGGAAGATCACAACATCGGATCTGCCGGCAAATGTTACAGTGCCGCCGGATTCAGCAGATTTCGCATAGCTTGTAAATTGCGAATAATCTCTGCCGCTGCCGCTGCCGGCATATGTGCCGCTGTTATTGACAACAATCGTCATGTCGCTGTTTGCAAATTCGCCGCCGATGACAACTGCCAGCGGATTATCCGAATTGTGATTTTCAGCGGTCGGATCAATAAACAAATAATACTGCGTATTATTTTCATTACCGCCGATGTTAATTTCACAGTTCTTCGTGACGACATAGGTGTGGCTATCCAGTGTGATTTTTTCTTCGCCGCCGTCAGCATCATGCGAGACAAAACTAACAGTCTTTGCCTGCAGATCGCCATATCCCTGAATACCGGAAATACTGTACTTAGTCTTGAAAGTCTCACAATCGCTCTCATAACCAATGCCGGGATCTGCACTCTTCACAGTTTCAAGCGGCGGAATGAACGGGTTACCGCTCTGCGTTCTTGCTTCTTCACTTTTCTGCACACCCGTCGGAAGCGTGTACGGAATCCACAGCTTGCCTTCATCGGATTCCTTCGGGACAACACCCCACTTGTGGCCGCAAGCAATGCTTTCCTGCACGTAGATATCGCCGTTCATATTTGCTGTTGCTTCTTCCTGCGTGCCTGCAGCAAGATCCCAGCGCCGATACGAATCAAAGATTTCATCCTGTCTGCTGCAGAACGGGAACATGCTGTAATCCGGACCGTTATAGTCATTCGCATAGAATGTACCGCCGATATTACCATGCAGGAGTCCGTTAACGAGGGTAGCATAGTCAGCCTGATTGTCAAGACCTGCCATGCCAAGACTCTCGAAATGTGCAGAGGTAGAGGTGTTGTTTATGTTATCGTATGTGCCTCCGGTGCTCGACGCCTTGTGATAAGGATACGGAGCAGCATTTGTATGATCACAGATATTAGCAAGGGTAAGCTCGTTGGCCGCATTACCTTCCTTGTTCAGGCCGTTGATATCTCTGCCGGTGATCGTTGTTTTGGCAGGATCAGCATAGATACCGCCAGCTACGGTCATTCCCTTATCGCCTGTATCAATCACAAGCTTGCCGGCACAGAGAATCGCGCCATCGATTTGCGCTTTACCTGTCAGATTAGAAATCGTCAGAGTACCCTCCGGATTCGTGAAGATAAGATCTCCGCCGATCTGCGGCACTCTGTTGAGCGTCAGCGACTTACTGTTGCAGATAACGTCGCCGCCAACATAACCGGTCACAGCCGTGTTGGTCTTCTTGATGTTATCGCCGATAAATCTCGAAAGCTTTGTATCCTTATTAGATGTCAGCGTAGAATCCTGTGTCGGATCAAAGATGAAGATATCGCCCATCATATCAGTCGGAGCGTTCGTAATCTGATTGGTATAGATATTGACAGGCTGTACATTTCCGCTCGGAGATTTGTTGCCAACCTGCGAATCATTGTTGGGCGAGAAGATGAGGTTTCCGTCGCAATAGATGTACGGAATATCTCTGTAAGCAGTCGGCATCGTATTCAGATCGGAATAGAAACCGATGAAATTCGCGCCGCCCATTTCAAAATTACCCCAGATCTGCACGCCTTCGTTTGCATTCTGGAAGTCAAAAATCACTTTGTCATTCGTTGTGAAGTTACCGACAAACAAGCCGTCGCCGACTGTTGTTGACTGGTTCGCAAATGCATTGAGTCTGCGCTGACCGGCCTTCGGATGCCCTTCCGGCCATACTGCAGTATCATAGGTTGTAGCATTCTTTGCACTTCTGCCGTTGCCCATCGGGAAACTGGTAATGCCGAATGTCTGCGGACCGAGGCACAGCAGATTGTTGCCGCTGTAGAAGCCTGCACCCGAACCGGTGAACATTGCCTTCGCCTTGTTCGGGGAACCCGAACCGCTGCTGCCCGGACCTGTCTGCTTTTTGTTGCTTTTCAGCGGACTCGCTGAAAGAATTGAAGCCGTGTTCTGGTTTGCAGACAGAATCGGATTACTGATGTTTTCATAGATGTAGTTCGCCATCGTACTTTCAGAGGCATTCCTGCCCTGACCTACGGAAGCAGTAACAGTAATCTTCCAGCCCTTCTGACAATAGATCGCACCAGTTTCCTGATCCCAGATGTAGTTATCCGAGATCGGCTCAACAAAAGCGCGAACGCTGGAGCCTTTTGTCAGCGGGATACGTGTATTGTTCATCTGAACATCAACTTCGCCCTCAGCTGTTAGACTTTTAACCCATTTATAAAAGCCCTCATCGCTGTAAGCGGAATTTGAGATCGCATCCAATACACCCTGCGCCGTATACTGTGCCTGATTCTCATAAAAGGTATAATACGAACGGCGGTTTGCTGATGTCGTTAGAACCAGCGTAGACATCAGGAACACGACCATGACCATCATGACGGACACGACGGTGAACAGGACGGATCCTTCTGCCTTTCCTTTCCTCCTGATTTTTTTCATTAGAAACCACCTTTCTCAACTGCGGATAGCCTTCTTAAAGATTCCTCTAAGAAGGCATATCCATGGCTCAGATTACTGAGCCGCTTCTTCTGCTGCTGCCGGAGCAGTTACGCTCTGCCACTCCTTGCCTTCCCAGATACTCTCATTGTACTCAGGACCGACTTCCGGTTTGGTCGGTTCCTGCATATAGAATGTACGGTAAGCAATGGACACAACGGTATAGCCCGGCTTGATTTCTTCCGGAATATCCTCGTTGTCATTGTTCTGCTGCGGAGCTGCTTCTTCCTGCTCGATCGGGTTGCCTTCGTCATCAACCTCCGGTTCAGCAGGTGCCTGCGGCTGCGGAGCAGGCTGATTACCATCGAGATACTTCTCGTTGAAGTCGCTCTCTGACAGTGTGACAGACTCGATCATCATGGTGTCATGGTTTTCGGTCGCATAGGAGTTGACCGCATCAATCAGAGCCATCGCATCTTCACGGTTGATCAGAACGTTCAGCTGAGCAGAGCTGGAACCGACGGTCTGCGCCGCGCGTGCATTGAGGACATTTACATCCTTCATTTTTTCTTCTGCAGCCTTCCGCAGAGAACCGTCCAGATCCGCAGACTCATAAAGCGGATAGGTCACGATGCTCGGTGTGAAATAGTAGTAGTTGAGGGCACTGGTACCCATATTGGAAACCGTAATATCCTCCTTCAATTCCACGCCATCCTTCTGGAACTTCTCAATATTGATGAACTTGTCTTCGATGAACTTTGCAAGTTCAACAGATGTCATCTCATCAGTGAATTCATCCGCAAGTTTCAGACCCTGCTGATACTTTTCCTGGATGATCTCCTGCTTCTTCGGAATAAGCCTGAACTCATTAAGCTTAGTAGACCATTCCTGTGCAACATTGTCGCGAACAACCTTATTATCATTGAGCTGTTCCCACTTCGGTTTGATGAATACGAAAATGCCGATCGCAAAAATAACAACAATTACAACAATTAACAGAACAATTCTGTCACGATAACTAAATTTCATTTACTTTGCCTCCTTCTCACCGGAAAGCGCTGCGGTGTCGATCTTGCCGCCCGCAAGCTTCACATTGAGCTGCATGCTGATCTGTTTCTTAGTAGTCTCAGGATCCTTCGTGATGACATTGCCGTCATCATCTGTAATCTGCTGAGGCTGACCCTGCTCATCTTCATCCAGCGCTTCTTCAGTGATCGAATACCCGGTATACGGAACATCCTGAACAATATCCAGTGCACGGAGTTTTTCAATCATCTTTTCCGGAGATACAGGCATCGGGACATCTTTGTCTCTGTCATAGAGAAGCTCAATTGCAAATGTGCCGTTTGAGTAGTCGCACTGTTCAATGCTGTACATCTTCTTGGCAGCTTCTTCGTCATCGGTCTGCTGTGCTTCCATGACAACGCTTCTGATCGTATCTTCAAGCGTCTTGTACTGCTCAGAAAGCGGCTTCGGGATGCTGAGGAACGAATTGTATGCGTCCTTTACGCCGTCAACATATGTAGTGACAGCGGTCTGACGTGTTGTCAGCATTGCATTCTGCGCATCCAGATCCTTGGTGAGCTGGCATGTCAGCTTTGCATTGTAGGTGTCAATATCCTTCTGGACACTTCTGTTCTGAAGTGTCAGGAAACCCCAAACGCCGAAGCAGATCGCCGCCGAAGCGAGTGCGCAGACGCCGAGCAGAGCAAAATACGAGGAATCCGACTTGATCTTATTGTTGTTGACCGTATCGGTTTCCAGCAGATTGATGCGCTCAGTATCCTTGTTGCGCTTGAACATTGCGCCGATGGCGTTTGCATAGGAGGAGAACTCGAGATTCTCATAGCCGTGGATCTGCGGCGGAACGTTGATGATGCTGGTGCGGATGCCCATCTTCTCGAGCTCATTGGTGAGTCGGACATATTCATGGGTATCGCCGTAGAAGATGACATTCTCGATCATCTCACTGCCCGGCTTGGACTTCTGGAACTGCAGCATACGGAAGATGTTTTCGTTGACTGCCTCAAAGACGTAGTCTTCGGAATCATCATAGTCTTCTGCGGAAATCGAAGCGAAACGGGAGAACGAGAGCTGTCCCTTTTCATACAGGTTGAGGGAGATAAAGTTGTTGTCGATCTGAACAGCAAGCAGCGGCATCTTGGATTTGACCTTGGTATCTGCAAGCAGAACCTTGGTGATGCAGTTGCAGCCGATCATGACGCTTCTCAGGTTGATCTGCAGCATATTGAAGACGCGCTTGTAGCAGTCAACGACTTCAAACGGGCAGGCAGTCGCAAGGACCTTGGAAGCACCTTCGGTCTGGTCAGAGTCACCGACAACGATGTAGGAGACGGAGTAGGAATCATCAATGCCGAGAGCGGCAGCCATCTCTGCACGAACCATCTTCATGAAATCCTGCTGCTTTTCAGCCTTCTGAATGTGCAGCTCCTTGAAGATCGTCATGTTGGAGGAGATGCTGACGATTGCCTCTTTATCGGGCATTTTGTTGGTGCGGAGCACCTGATTGATCAGGGTTGCAAGACGCGGGACGTCACGGACGTGACCGTTCACGATAACCTCTTCTTCAAGGTTCAGTGTAGCCGCGGAACTGATACGGATTCGGCCGTTGTTTTCAGTTCCCTTAATGATCCTGATATTGCGGTCAGTAATGTCAAAGGAAAGCATTTGCGAAATCCACCTCTCAATTTATTCTTTGATATGTTCGGATTTGTGCGGCAGCGGCGGCTGCCGCACAAACGATTGCCGTCGGGATTATTGATCGCCCAGGTTGCCGATCGAATCGTACAGTGCCGGGAAGAACGCTGCGCAGACGAGACCGATGACAACGCCGAGGACGATGAGCATGACCGGCTCGAGCAGCGAGCACAGACGCTTAACAGCGGAGTCAGCTTCTTCGTCGTAGTATTCAGCAGTCTTTGCAAGAATGTCATCCAGTGCGCCGGATTCCTCACCGACAAAGATGATCGAGCAGAACATGGAGTCGAAAATGTCGGCTCTCTGGATCGAGGAGCTGAGCGTTTCACCGCTCTTGACCTCGTCGATGATATCGCGGAACTTCAGGGAGATGTAGGAGTTGTTCAGGGTATCCGCGGAACGCTTCAAACATTCGACCATCGGCAGACCCGAAGAATACAGGGATGCCATCGTCTGAGCGAAACGTGCAGTGTAGATCTTGACAACGAGCTTACCGAAGCCCGGTCCTTTAATAATGAAGCGGTCCCATTTCAATCGCACATTCGGGAGCTTCAGTGCATAGATGATCGAGAAGACCAGTGCAGCCACAAGCAGGATCAGGATCAGCCAGTGTGCTACAAGGAACTTACCGATATTCATCATGACCTTGGAAAGTGTCGGCATCTGGGTCGGATCATCATAGAGGTCCTCGAAGGTCGGCATGATGAAAACGAAGACGCCGATAACAACCGCAACAGTCAGGATTACGAGGATGATCGGGTAAACCATCGCGCTCTTGATTGTGTTCGCGAGCTTGTTCTGGTTTGCGTAGTAGTCACTCAGTCGCTGCATGATGATATCCATCTGACCGGACGACTCACCCGCGCCGACCATTGATGTCATCAGAGTCGGGAAGACGCTGCCGTGTACTTCAAGCGCATCAGAGAAGGATTCACCCTTCTGGACGTTCTCATACACATCACGCCAAACGTTTCGAGCAGCTTCGCTCTCCTGCTCTTTGCAGAGAATGTCAAGTGCCTTGACCAGTGTCAGACCGGAAGTAAGCATTGCCGCCATCTGACGGGTCGCAAAAGCCAGGTCTTTCGTCCTGAACTTTTTGATCGTCTTGGTGTTGGTCTGGCGCTCCTTGTAATCGGTGACATACATTCCCTTTTCTCGGATTTTTGCCAAAAACTCCTGCTCATCCGCTGCCGTCATAACGCCCTTGCGCACGTTACCGACTGCATCCTTTGCAGTATAAGTAAAACTCATTGGCATAAAACCACCTCCTGCAAGCCTGTATTGTGTTTTTGAAGCATTGCGCCGAGCGATGCCGCTCTGCTTCTGCATATCCTTGTGGGCTTTGGCTTTCCTTTGCGGGCGGTGCAATCCCCTGCTGTGTACCAGCAGATTCCTGCGAACCGATCTGCAAAAGGGCATAGCAATAGCCGCACATAGATCCATAGGGATATTATACCACAGATGATAGACAATTGCAACTATCTTTCAACCAAAATTTCGGGTTCAAATTTAGTTGTTTCGCCTAATCCTCACGCGGTTCTGCCATAGACTGTTTCAGTATGATCCTGCCGGGGATCACATAGCGGGCAGGCTGCTTCTGCGGATTCTCAATCCGCTTGAGCAGCAGAGAAACTGCAGCGTGCGCCATCTCTGCAAGATCGACCTCAACGGTTGTGATTGCAGGTACGCACATATCGGAGACTGTGTAGTTATCGTAGCCGGTCACGGAGATATCCTCCGGCACACGCAGATCGCGCCGCTGGAGTGCGCCGATGACACGGAATGCAGTCTCATCGCAGTTGCAGACGAATGCGGTCGGCATTTCCTCGGGGAAATCAAATTCCGTGAGGCTGTAGCCGTTCGGGAGACGATCCTCAAGCGTCCACTCCTTGCGGTATTCAAGACCGTTTTCCATCAGGCATTTGATATAGCCGAGGAACCGGTCATGGATGCTGCTTGTGGCAGTCACCGTCCCGATGAAGCCGATCTTCTTGTGACCGAGCTGCACGAGCCGGTCCGTCATCAGGTAGCTGTCATAGAAGTTATCCGAGATGACCGCGTCGATCTCGCTGTGTTTGTCATAGAAATCGAGGAACAGCATCGGCAGGTGAAGCGATGCAAGATGTTCCAGATAATCCGTCGCGAGCTGCCCGACGATGATCAGACCGCGCACCTGCCGTTCGGCAGCGATCCGCGGCAGAACGCCTGCGCGCTCATCTGCTTCGGAAATACTCTCATAGACGGAATAAAGATTGCAGTGTGTCAGCTCCTTGGAAACGCCTGCCGTCAGGAACCAGTAGAAGGTTCCGCGGACATTGGCGAAGCGCTCGCTCGTCAGGATGCCGATGCTGCCGCCCTGCTGCTGGATCTCCGGCGCAGCCTTGCGCGGTGTCCGCGGTGCAGAGGGCCGGTATCCAAGCTCGGAAGCGCGCTCCTTGATCCGTTTGCGCATATCCTCGCTGACACCGCCGCGGTCGTTCAGTGCGTTGGAAACCGTCACAACGCTGACGCCGAGCTCTTTTGCGATGTCTGACATCCGGATGCCGTTTTTCATAGGAACTCCTCCGTTATCCGCAGCTTCATGTATAGAACCTTATATAAATAGTATACAATGCTTGCGGATACTTTTTATTTATTATAGCACATCTTCGTTAATTTGTAAATAGCAAAGCAAAAAAAACTTTGAGTATAATATTTCAACACTTTACTGTGCAATCGTAGCTTTTTTCGCATCAGTCTATTGTAAGATCGCCAAAATATGAAGATGTACAAACCGTAAAATTATGCATTCTATTCTTTTCAACACATCAGACGCATATTTTTTGTGCAGCCTGTTCAAAATCAACATATATAATTTGGTGAACATTCGTATTTGTTCACTCTTGCGATTTCAGTCAAAATAGTGTATGATTATATCAGCCGGACATTGAGATGCGGTCTTTCAAACCGGAGCCCGCACCGGAGCCGGAATACAAATAATGATGAGATAAGGAAAAGAGGAAACACCATGTGCAAGAAACTTACTGCTTTGCTCGCTGCATCGGCATCGCTGCTGATGCTCTGCACCGCCTGCGGCAGCTCCGAAGCGGATTCCGCTGCCGAGGTCACCACAACTGCGCCGGTCACAACCGCTGCAGCCGAAACAGCCCCCGCTGAAACCGCTGCACCCGTCGCGGCAGAGGACGTCGAGTTTGAGGAACCGGTCGAAGCCGGTTCGGGCGACGCGATCCTCGCAATCACCGATGCCCAGTGGTATGTGCAGTACTGGGGCACCAAGGAACACATCCTGACCTATGATGCAAAAATCGCACATATCGACGGCGACGGCGATTACACGGTCGGCGTCAATGTCGGCACCAAGGGCGCGCAGTTCGATATCTCCGGCGATCCGGAGAACGGCTACACCTGCGGCGGCATCGACTTCGCCGCGGTCAAGGTGTTTGACGGCACCAAGCTCTACCCGAACATGTGCATCGAGATCAAGGAGATCCGCGTGGACGGCAAGCCTGTCGAGATGACTGCCAAGAACTACACCTCCTCGGATGACGGCACCGAAATGCGCGCGAACATCTATAACCACTTCGTCAGCAGCTTCCCTGAGGATGCGCACACCGCGGACGGCGCGGTCACCGGCGAATTCGGCGAATACTCCTCGATGATCGTCAATCTTGATGATTTCAAAAGCTGGACAACCGTTGAGGTGGACTTCACCGTCACCGGCACCGGAGACGGCGCACCGGCTGAGGGCGGCGACGCTGACGCCGCTGAGACAGAAGCCGCAGCGGAAACCAGCGCAGAGGAATCCACCGAAGCCGCTGAGGGCTGATCCCCGATATGCAGAAACACCCGTCATGCAGGACATGGCGGGTGCTTTTTTGTTTCACCGCGCCGACGCCCTATATAAATAGTATCGTGCTCAAAGCGGTGTATGCCAGTTGCCGGCAAGATATCTGCGCAGAATGACAATGTCCCGCAGGCTGACTGCCCCGTCTGCGCTGACATCTGCTGCCTCGGTGTCGATGGTTTCGTTCCAGCCGCCTGTCACATAGCGCCGCATCACAACCACATCCTTCAGATCAACGCTGCCGTCACGGTTTGCGTCACCCTTCAGGATGCGCGGCGCGGACTCGGTGGTGGTTGTAGTGGTTGTAGTCTCCGTGGTTGTGACAGGTACGGTTGTGGTGGTTTCGGTCGTTGTGGTGGTGGTTTCGGTTGTGGTGGTAGTGGTTTCTGTGGTAGTAGTTGTTGTGGTAGTTGATGTAGTTGTAGTGGTTGTTGTAGTAGTGGTAGTTGTAGTTGTTGTAGTTGTGGTGGTGGTTTCCGGCGCGATGTTGACCGCACCGTCCTCCGCCGCAAAGCTGACAGCGTGCAGATCGGCATCCATGATCTTGTCCACGCCGAGCTCCAGCGGATAGCTCGATCCGCGCACCGCATCCGCCGGAACCGTAAACTCCAGCGTCAGCAGAATGCCGCTGCGCGTGATATTCTGCGTGCCGATCGTCCCGACGCCGATCATATGCGTTTCCGGATTGTCAAAGACCTTCATCCGGACGCCGCTCGCGATATTTCCTTTTTGATACTGCGGCAGTTCTGCCTCTGCGAGCACCGGCTGCAGCCCCGTCTCCCCGTAGGAGATCGTGAAGCCGGAATTCGCAAAACCGGAATTGTTCCGCAGCAGCACGCTGACATAAACTGTGTCGCCAGGCATTGCGGTCACGCTGCTGAGATAGATGCACGGCTCCTTTTCCTGTGCCGCCTCGACCTGCCGCACACCGGACATGAAAGAACAGACCGCAGCGAGCATACATGCCGCAGCAGCCGCGAAAGAACAAATGCGCTTGTTCCTCATAGATACCCTCCCGACGGCATGCACTATTCAAATCGAATAATATTTTTCAATATACACGCCTTCTTAATGTAATTATAACACAAAAATCACCCGTTGTCAAGCAAAAGATATCCCGTATTGCGAAAACAATACGGGATATGCTTTTCGTACGTCTCAGCCCTGATTCTGCTCTGCAACGAGACGGTCTGCGCCGTACATCTTGCGGAGCTTCGGCTTTTCGATTTTGCCCGTGGGATTGCGCGGGACATCTGCAAAGATCAGCTTGCGCGGACGCTTATAGCGCGGCAGAGCCTCACAAAACTTGTTCATTTCCTCCTCGGTGCAGGTTTCGCCGTCCTTCAGCGAAATGATCGCGGCTGCGATCTCGCCGAGGCGCTTATCCGGCAGACCGATCACGGCAACATCCTTGACCTTGCTGTTTGTGCGGATGAAGTCCTCAATCTGCACCGGATAGAGGTTCTCGCCGCCGGTGATGATGACATCCTTCTTGCGATCCACAAGGAACACAAAGCCGTCCTCATCCTCCTGCGCCATATCGCCGGTGCGGAGCCAGCCGTCCGGCATGAGCACCTGCTTGGTCGCTTCTTCATCGTGATAATAGCAGGTCATGACGCCCGGACCCTTGACGCAGAGCTCGCCGACCTCGCCGCGCGGGACAATGTCGCCGTTCTCGTCAATGATCTTGCTCTCCCAGCCAAATCCTGCCTTGCCGATTGCGCCGACCTTGTGGATATTCTCCACGCCGAGGTGCAGCGCGCCCGGTCCGATGGACTCGCTCAGACCGTAGTTTGTATCATACTGATGATTCGGGAAGTACTTTTTCCAGCGTGTGATGAGGCTCGGCGGAACCGGCTGCGCACCGATGTGCATCAGCCGCCACTGCGAAAGCTCATAGTCGCTCAGGGAAACCTTGCCGCTCTCGATTGCATCGAGGATATCCTGCGCCCACGGCACCAGCAGCCAGACAATCGTACACTTCTCCGAGGAGACCGCATCGAGGATCACGCTCGGCGAAACGCCGCTCAGCAGAACCGCCTTGCCGCCGACGAGGAAACTGCCGAACCAGTGCATCTTTGCGCCGGTGTGATAGAGCGGCGGAATGCAGAGGAACACATCGTCTTTCGTCTGACCGTGATGCGCCTGCTCAACCCTGCAGGCATGCATCAGGCTCTCGTGATTGTGCAGGATCGCCTTCGGGAAACCGGTTGTACCGGAGGAGAAATAGATCGCTGCATCGTCCGCATCCGTCAGCAGGATTGCTGGCGTTGTGCTCGGACAGTTCGCCGTCAGCTGATCGTAGCTCTCCGCAAAGCCGGGGCAGCCCTGTCCGACATAGAGCAGCATGCGGTCATTGCCGAGGGTATCCACAACCTCCTCGACTCTGCCGATGAACTCCGGACCGAACACGAGCACGGAGATATCCGCAAGCCCGACACAGTATTCAATCTCATCCGCAGCATAGCGGAAATTCAGCGGAACAGCCAGCGCACCGACCTTGAGGATACCGAAGTAAATCGGCAGCCACTCAATGCAGTTCATCAGCAGGATGCCGACCTTATCGCCCTTTTTGACGCCGCGCGAAATCAGGAAATGCGCAAAGCGGTTCGCCTTTTCGTTAAACACCTTCCATGTGATTTCGCGGCGGTAGTAATTGGGGCGGCGCGGTTCAATCAGTTCATATTCCTTCCATGTCACTCTGCGCGGCTCAATCACAGAGGGATTCAGCTCAACAAGCGCGACATCGTTGCCATAGAGCGCAGCATTCCGCTCTAGGATTTCAGTAATCGGCATAGCAATTCGTCCTTTCTATTCTGTTTTCGGTCAATTCCGCAGACCGGAATCGCAATATATCCATTTTAGCACAAAAAAGCGTTAAAGTCAAGAGATATTTGCAATCTGCTGCCGAAAATGTGTTTTTTCCCGCCGCTTTCGGATAAAATCCGAAAAATTCTGAATTTTCCTCAAAAAATTCAAAAAAGGTATTCCATTTTTTCTGGTTTTCTGGTATAATAAATGTAATCGTGTCTTTTTGACCGAAGGATTATAATCGTATACAGGAGATGATAGCATGCTGAAGCGTTTGCTTGCTTCCGCAGCGGCTGCGATCCTGACAGCCGCAGTCGTGATCGGACAAATCAAGCCGGTCAAAGCGAGCGCTCTGCTCTTTACGCCGAACGCAACCGTACAGAGTCAGGCCGCAATTCTGATGAATACCGATCTCAATGAGATCATCTATGAGAAAAACGCCGATATGAAGGAAATGCCCGGTTCGCTCGTGCAGATCATGACAGCCGTGATCGTGCTGGAGGAATGCGAGGATATCTCGGGTACCAAGATCGCGGCGAAAGAGGAGATGTATGAAATCTTCGAGCAGGACGAATATCCGGAGGACCTGCGCAAGGCGCAGATCGAAGCCGGCGAATCGCTCACAGTCGAAGATCTGCTCTACGCGATGATGCTGACCTCGTCGGTCGAAGCGGCATATATGCTCTGCGACAAATTCGGCGACGGCAGTCAGGATAAATTCGCCGAGAAAATGAACGCCAAGGCGGAAGCCCTCGGCATGACCAATACGCGCTTCCTCAACGGAACCGGTCTTTACAGCGCCCGTCAGCTCACCACGGCGCGCGACCTGATGACACTGCTCTCCTACGCAATGACGCAGCCGCGCTTTGAGACGATCGCCTGCGCAAACACCTATACGCCCGCTGTCGCCTCAACCTATGATAAGCGCGATGTCTGGTCATGGCAGCACGCAAACCTGATGGTCGATGAATCCAGCGGCTACTATTTCAACGGTGTCCGCGGCGTCAAGACCGCAAACACACAGGCGGGCGGACGCGGCATCGCCTGCAAGGGCTCCCGAGACGGCAACAACTACCTGCTGATCTGCATGAACTCCCCGATGCAGGATAACGAGGGCAACAACCACTTCTATCATCTCGAGGATGCACAGAATATTCTCGAATGGGCATTTGAGCACCTGACCTTCAAAGAGATCATGGAGGAGAACACAATGCTCGGCGAGATCACCGTCCGCAATGCCGAGGAGGATGACTTCGTCCTCGTCAAGCCGGTCGAAGGTTTCTCCTGCATCTGGTGTGATACAACGGATATCAAGAGCGTCCAGAAGGTTTACAACTGGCCGATGGAAATCGACGCGCCGGTCGCTGCCGGTCAGAAGATCGGCACCGTGACGCTGAAGCTCTCCGGTGAAACGCTCGCAGATATTGATGTGGTTGCCGCATCGGATGTCAAGCGTTCGTTCTGGAAGTACAATCTCAGCGAGATTCCGGGCTTCTTCAAATCGAAGTATCTGCGGAACACATGGGTGCTCGGCATTGTGCTTTCGGTTCTGTATATCGGCGGATGCATCTTCTTCGCATTCCGGTATCATGAGGAGCGCAAAAAGCGCGCCGCTGCAAGAGCCGGTCACCTCAAGAACCAGTCAAGATAACTGAATAGAATAAAGCCGCTCCATTGCGTTTGCACGGAGCGGCTTTTATTGTAATTACAAGGGACTGCTTTCGTTGAGTATCACGATCTCCCTATCACATTTCGGAATATAATGATCCTCCCAGAATTCAGGATTTTCAAACTCTTCGGTACTTGCGAACGTGTTGATGAGGTCATTTCCCTGCTTAATGTATATGAGCCCTGAAAAGCCCTGCGATTTTTCAAGCGAGAACTGATAATCGCCGAAATCAAATATGATCCCCCATGCCAGCCATATATCAAAGGTCTGCTCGCCGTTTTCATAGAGCCGTTGATGATCCTGCACAACATGAATCTCCTTTACAGTATCATTCACCGGAGATGCGCCCGCGAAAACATAAGAATATTGATCCATATCAAGCCATGACCGGCGTTCGTGCGTCAGCGTCAATACTGCCTCGTCATCACCATAACCAAAGTAATTCATATTGTCTGTCTCACAGTAAAGATAGATCATACCCTGCTCCGTTTCGATGCCCAAAGCTCCGTAAGCTGCATGACGTGGGGGAATATCGGTATGCCGGAAAGAAACAATCTTCCTGCCGATCATCTGCCGGAGAATATCCATTTCCGCATCATTGAAACGATTGTCAATCGAAACCATTTTTCGTCACTCCTGTCTGAATCAGTTATTCCGGGAACTGCACATGCCCCTCCTGCACCTCATCGGGTGTGAACGGAATGTCCTCATCTATGACCACCTGTCCGTAGATATCCGTGATGCGGAAGGTGAACGGTCCCTCGCCAAGCCCCGACTGCGCTTCAAAATAGTTGAAGTTGCGGCGCGGCAGCTCGACAAATTCGCCGTCGCTGTTCAGATATTCCAGCCGCTCAATCGGGTAGCGGTGATTGCGCACCTGCACCGCGCACCAGAACGCCGTGCTGCCAACCTTGTAGCGGTAATTGAGCGGCGCATCCGCGGCGGTGTCCAGCGACACGATTTTCCATGTCACGGGAACGCGCCCCTTTTCCGCCGGTGCGATCAGCGGGAACGCATCCGTATAGAGATCGAGGTCGCCCTTTTTGCCCTCCGGCAGCAGATCGGTCACAAGAACATTGATCGTCCCGAGCTCGCCCGTCACCTCGAGATAGGCACCGGCAAGCTCTGCGCAGTTGTAATCCGGCAGATTCATTGCGGTGATCCAGTAATCCTTCGAGACCGGATCGAGCATCGCGCAGCCGCCCTCATAGCCGCCGCCGTAAAAGGTCGCTTCGCCGCTGTGGATCGTCCCCTTCGGTTCAAGGATCCAGTCATGTTCCTCGCCCGTCGGGACAATGCGGCGCTTGAGCAGCGTCAGATCGCGCGCATCGACATGGCTGTCATTGTTCAGATCACCGAGCGTCGGATCGGCTTCGGCGGGCTTTGTCAGCAGCCAGTCCCGCAGCAGCAGGACATCGGCGCGGTCGATGGCACCGTCTGCATTGAGATCGCCCCTGACCGTCTCCGCCGCCGTCCCCATGCCGCATAGACAGAGCATCACGGCAGCAGCCGCCGCTGCATGCACCTGCATCCGTTTCATTCTCGTTCCACCCTTTCTTTATTTTGCCGCCGCGAGCACCTGCCGCTTTAACAGCGAAAGATCCGCCGCATTGACTGTTTTATCGCCGTTCAGATCGGCAGCGCGCAGTGCTGCCGCCGGCAGATTCTCCGCGGTCAGCAGATATTTGCTCAGCAGAACCGCATCCGCGATGCTGCATTTGCCGTCACCGTTGAGATCGCCCTGCTTCAGCGCCGCAAACGGATACGCCGGTGAACCGAGCTGTGCGATTGCATCGGTGACTGCCGTGATTCTGCCGGAATTGCTTTTGCCGCCGAATTCATAGCGCATTTTGCTCTGCGGAACGCAGCAGGCATAGTCCGCGTTCCGGTAATAGAGGCAGGCTTCATCATAGATCTGATCGGGGCAGTTCGGATCCCAGACCGGAATCCGGCGGTCATAGGTTCTGCCGTCCCACTTCCAGCTGCCGGATTCGATGCCGCAGCCGACCACAACATGGCTGTCCGTCGGCGTCGCATACATGATAAGGAACGGCTTGCCCTCATTTTCCGCCTGCCAGCCGAGCGCGATCATCTTCTCAAAGTACGAATCCGCAAGATCAGCACCCTGTGCGCGGATTTTCAGTGCCGCATCGGATTCCTGCATGAACTGATAGTAATTGATCACCGACTGCACTGCCTGCTCCGGCTTGATCTCGGAGAGCGCGCCCGCACCTGCCTGTATCTGCGCAGGCGCAAGCAGGCCGTATTTTGCAAGCAGAACCGTCAGCGAGAGCCCGTAACAGGAGCCGTCCCATTTCCGGCTGAGATCAGCGTGGCTGCCGAGCTGCTCCGTCAGCAATGCCTTCGCCGCATCCGTCATAGAGAACGAATCCCCGAACACCTCCGCCGTGTTTGCAAATGTCCATGTATCCTTTTTGAGATCAAGCACGATTTTGCCCTTCTGCGGCGGAATCACCGGCGCATCCAGCACATGCTCCGAAAGCTTCTCTGCCGCCGGATTCTGCGAATAAACGCTCTGCAGATCACAGCTCACAACCGCTTTTTCCGCAACGGTTTTGACCGAATCCGGCACAGTCAGCGTCCGCAGACGCGCACACCGCGTAAATGCGCCCGCGACGATCTCCGTCACAGATTCCGGTATCACCGCATGCACATCTCTGCCGACATAATTGAGCAATTTGCCGTTTGAAAGAATCAGCCAGCCGCCGTTCTGTTCGGTCAGTGCATCCAGATACGGCGTACCGGAAAAGGATGTCGATTCCGCTTCGGTCAATGATGCCGGAAGATTCATTTCTGCAATTTTCGTGCCGCTGAATGCATACGCGCCGACCGCTGTCACGGAATCCGGCAGCACAAGGCGTTCCAGCGCAGATGCCTGAAATGCGCGCGCACCGATTTTTGTCACGCCATCCGGAATTTCAATCGCTTTGAGCTTTGTGTTCTGAAAGGCACCCTCCGGAATCTCCGTCATTCCGGCGGGCAGATTGACTTCTGTCAGCGGCGTGCCCATGAATGCACCGACGCCGAGCTTCTGCAGATGCTCCGGCAGCCTGACGGATGTCAGTGCAGTGTTCGCAAACGCCATGTTCCCGATTGACGTCACCGATTCGGGGATCACAACGGATTCCAGCGGCATATTCAGGAAGGCGGCATCTGCGATCTCCGTTACTCCCGCCGGAATCTCAACGGAAGTGACACTGCTGCCTTCAAAGGCGCTCGCCCCGATGGTCTCCAATGATGCGGGCAGTCTGACCGATTTCAGCGCCGTATTCTGAAAGGCTTTGTCACCGATCGTTCTGACCGAATCCGGCAGTTCGAGCTTCGTCAGATGCGGTGCAAACACAGCCTGTCTCTCCGCTTCGGTCCAGCCGGTCAGGCTGTTCGCATCTTCCAGTATTTCAGGATTGATCCGGAATGCGCACGCGCCGATCTCCTCAACGCCCTCCTGCAGATGCACCTCCCGCAGTCCGGTCATATCCGAAAACGCATTTTTCCGGATGATCCGCAGACTTTCCGGCAGATAGAGCTTTTCGACCGTGCTGTTCATCCGGAACCAGATTTTCTCTTTTTGATCCGTCTTTTTCGCAAAGTATTCGATTCTGCGGAAGGCATCCGCAGCGATCTCCGTCACGCCCTCCGGCACATGGACTTCGCTGTCCCTGCCGTTATAGCTGAGCAGCACGCCGTTTTTGATATCAAACTCAGGGAGTTCCTCCTCAGCCGCCGCAGAAACGTCATTCTTCGGCAGATATACTGCGTTCTGCAGCACTGCGCCGTTCCACAGCAGCAGCGCTGAAATAAGCAGCGCAGAAATCTCTTTTTTCATACTGTCCTCCTGATTCTGCTGTAACATTGCAACATCATAATGCTTCATATTTCGGCATTTGTTTCCGGTTTCATTATACCACACCGATGCGGCGCTTTCAATAACAAATTGTAAATTCAGTGCAAGCAAATATCAAAAAACGCAGCAGGACACGTTCTGCATCCTGCTGCGTTTCTGTATCATCAGATGGAATATTCGGGGTTGCGCTCATCAATGATGCGCTTGGATTTGTGCTCGGAACGGGTATCCAGTCCGCCGTCCGGATGCACAACCACACGCGCCGGCTTAACGCCGATTCTCGCCTTGAGTGCCGCGCTGATCTCCGCTGCAACGGTCTCGTCATCCTTCGGGTTATCTGCGTTCTTCTCGATCTCAACCGCATATTTGCTGGTGAAATCCTTTTCAAAGATGCGGATCAGATATTCGCCGGTGATGCCGCTCTGCTCACGGATGACAGCCTCGATATCGCTCGGGAAGACGTTGACCGCCGAGACGATGAACATATCGTCCTTTCTGCCGAGGATATGGATTCTGCCGTGGGTTCTGCCGCACTTGCACGGTGTCTGGTCGATTCTGCCGATATCGCCGGTGCGGAAGCGGATGAGCGGTCTCGCGTGCTTGCGCAGCGTGGTGAAGACCAGCTCGCCGGTCTCGCCGGGCGGCAGAATCTCGCCGGTGTGGATGTCAACAGTTTCCACGAGAATATGGTTTTCTGCGATGTGCAGACCGTCATGATATTCGCACTGTGCCGCGCATGCGCCGAAGATATCGGAGAGACCGTAAAAGTCAAAGACCTCTGCGCCCCAGATCTCCTCAATGGCGTTTCTGGTTGCGTCGATCGAGCCGCCGAGCTCACCGGCAACAATGATCTTCTTGATATTGAAATCCTTTTTCGGATCATAGCCGGCTTTCAGTGCCTTTTCACCAAGCTGCCATGCGTAGGAAGGCGAAGTCCAGATGATCGTCGGCTTGTAGGTCTTCAGGATGAACAGCAGGCGCTCGCTCGGGAGCGTGCCGCCCCAGATGCAGAGTGCGCCGAGGTTCTGTGCGCCGATGACATCCGGTCCGCCGACATACAGCGAGAAGTTCAGCGCGTGGACATAGCGGTCATTCGGTCTCATGCCGATCTGCCAGAACCAGCGGCTCTCGGTCTCCTGGAACTCATCGAAATCCTTTTTGGTAAAGGGGCTCATGGTCGGGACACCGGTCGAGCCGGACGAGGTCGAGATAAAGACGACATCCTCCTCCGGAACGGCTGCCAGTTCACCGAGGAACGAGCCGACGCCCTGCGTATCGCGCTGCGTTTTCTTGTTGATGAACGGGAACTTCTGCAGATCGGAAAGCTGCTTGATATCCGAAGGCTTGACGCCTGCTTCATCAAAGGAGCGCTTGTAATACGGCGCGTGGTCATAGGCGAACTGTACGATCTCCTGCAGGTCAGCGAGCTGACGCTTTTCAAGTTCGGGACGCGGCAGCGTTTCAAGCTCCTCGTCCCAGTATTTGCTGTTGATATCTCTGCTCATTGTTTTTATCCTCCTGAGTATTCATATAGGTTTTCTATGCTTTTATTATACACGATTCTGCCCGATTTGTCCAATACCTAGCTTTTATACTGGGTTATAAATCCGGACTATAACCGGTTTTCAGATATGAATGAGAAATTAGAAATACCGGTATGCACTGCCGCGCATGATTTCAAAACCGTCTGCGGGCAGACAGCGCAATCTCTCATTTCTAATTTCTCATTCCGGATTTAATATTGAAAGTTCTTTTCGATGAACTGCCACTTTTTATCGCGCGACTGAATGATCGTTTCAATATCCGCATCGTCCAGATGCTTAAAGCGTCCCTGCTTTTTCAGGTACGCGGCAACGTCGGTAAACTGCTTCGGTCTGCGGTTGAGCGTGTACGCACCGTTTTCATATTCCGCAAGATACCACAAGCCGCAGTCCACAACCTCTTTTGCGATCTCGACGGTTTCATCCGGCGCAATGCCCCAGCCCGTCGGACAGGGCGCGATCACATGGATATACTTTGTGCCTTTGATCTGCGACGCCTTCTCGACCTTGCGGATGAAATCCGGCAGATAGCCGATGCTCGCGGTCGCTGCATAGGGAATATCATGCGCCGCTGCGATCTCAAACATATTCTTTTTCGGGCGGATATTGCCGTGGATATTCGCGCCCGCCGGTGTTGTGGTGGTGCGCGCACCGAACGGCGTCAGTCCGCTTTTCTGGATGCCGGTGTTCATATAGGCTTCGTTGTCATAGCAGATATAGATGATGTTATCGTTGCGGTCAATCGCGCCGGAAAGCGCCTGAATGCCGATATCCGCCGTGCCGCCGTCGCCTGCAAAACCGACTGCGGTGAAATCCTTGTATCCCTTTGCGCGAAGTCCTGCTTCGACACCGGTCAGCATGGATGCCGTGCCGGCAAAGGTCGAGATGATCGAGTTATTCGAGAAGCACAGCTGCGGAAAATTGAATCCCACAGCGGACATACATCCCGCCGGAAGCACCGAGACCGCCTGCGGACCGAGCACCTTGAGCGCTGCACGCACCGCCAGACTGCCGCCGCATCCTGCACATGCCTTGTGACCGTAGAAAAACTCCTCGCGCGAAATCTGCGCTGCCGTCGGATTAGCCATTGCCGTCACCTCCGATGCCGATGAAATTCACATGCGGCGGATCGCCCTGCAGATCGCGGAAGATCTGCGCGATCTCGTCAGCAGAGATGTTTCTGCCGCCGAGTCCGCCGATATAATTGCTGCCGCGGACAGAAACACCTGCACGCTGCAGCGCCGAATTGACATTTGTAAAGACCGTGCCCTCGCTGCCGAACGAAATATCCTTTTCGAGCACCGCAAACGCCTTTGCATTTCTGAGCGCATCTGCAATCTCTGCATGCGGGAACGGCCGGATATAGCGCAGGCGGACAACACCCGCTTTGATCCCCTCTGCACGCAGACGGTCAGCAGTTTCGCGGCAGAGTCCGGCGATGCTGCCCAGCGTCACGAGGATGTAATCCGCATCCTCCGTGCGGTAGCGTTCAACCGGACCGGAATACGCTCTGCCGAAGATCTCAGCAAAATCCGATTCCGCCTCTGCGATGACCTGCTTTGCCGCAAGCATGCCCTCGTGCGCCTTGTATTTGAAAATGTAGTTGGTATCCGGACCGGCAGAAAACGCCATGTTCTTCGGGTTTTCAAAGTCGATGCGGTTCTCTGTCTCATAGGGCGGCAGGAACCGGTCTGCCTGAGCCTGCTCCGGAATCTCAACCGTTTCATAGGTGTGCGTCAGGACAAAGCCGTCCAGATTGACCATGACCGGCGTGGAAACGCGGCTGTCCTCCGCGATGCGGTAGCTCATCAGCGCCAGATCAAGCGCCTCCTGCGCATTCTCCGCATAGACCTGAATCCAGCCGCTGTCGAGCTGCGAAAGGCTGTCGCGCTGGTCGCCGTAGATATTCCACGGCAGCGCGGTCGAACGGTCGGCGTTCATCATAACAATCGGAAACCGTCCGCCGGATGCGTAATAGAGACATTCCACCATATAGAGCAGCCCCTGCGAGGATGTCGCGGTGAATGCCCGCGCACCTGCCGCGCTCGCGCCGATTGCGCAGGAAAGCGCCGAATGCTCCGATTCCACATGGATGAACTCCGCGCCGAGACTTTTGTCCTCGACCATCTCCGAGAGCCGCTCCACAACGATTGTCTGCGGCGTGATCGGATATGCGGAGATCACATCAGGCTTTGCAAGGCGGATGCCCTCTGCAAATGCCTCGTTGCCGGATAAAAACCGTTTGCTCATTTGCGCTCCGCCTCCATTCCGATTGCACCGGTTTTGCATATTTTTGCGCAGATGCCGCAGCCCTTGCAGAAGTCATAATCAATGACCGCTTTGCCCGCCTGCACGGAGATCACGCCGTCCGGACAGTAGAGATAGCACTGCTCGCAGCCGATACATCGTGCCGGATCAATCACCGGACGGATGCTGCGCCATCCGCTGTTGACCGAGACGAGATAGCCTGCTTCAAACGCAGTCGCCTCGGGGATATCGGCAAAATCAAACTGTGTTTTTGTTCTGATATGCGGCTTCATTTCTGCACCGCCTTTCCTGCCCGTTCCAGCGCCTCGATGTTGCGCGCATGGAGCTTTTCGGGCATGTATCCGCGGATCGCGCTGACCGCCTGTTCCGCCGTAATCAGACCGGAGCGCGCCGCCGCGATGCCGAGCATCACAGTGTTGACCGTCGGGAGCCGGAGCTCCTTTGCGATTGCAGCGGCATCATAGACCTCAGCGCCCTCGATCTGCGATCTGGAATTGACAAGGATGCTGCCTTCCGGCTTCAGCAGATTCCGAAGTGCCGGTGAATACAGCGTATCATCGAGCACGACAATGAAATCTGCGTGTTCGGTCTGACTGCGGTCAAGCACCGGCTTCGTATCAAGCTTGGTAAACGCCCTGACCGGTGCACCGCGGCGTTCCGGACCGAATGACGGAAAGCTGAGCGCATACTGCCCGCCGCGGTCGGTGATATATGCCGCGCCGAACAGCTTTGCTGCCGTAAATGCGCCCTGTCCGCCGCGTCCGAGCCACAGGATCTCTTTCATAATCCGCATCTCCTATCAAATTGATATGTGATTATTATACCAGTATCTGCGTGCTTTGTCCAATACATATGAACAATCGTCAGTTATAGATAAAAGCTATTACAGCTGCAGTCCGAGATAGCGCCGCAGCTCCTCAAGATAGATCGCTGCCGTGCGGCTGCGAAGCGTATTTTTCAGCGTGATATAGCCGATCTCCATGACCTCATCCGCATCGCCGCAGTCAAACGGAACAGCGGTGTAATCGCTGCCGTTGAGCTCCTCGCAGATGATGCCCGAACAGAGTGTATAGCCATTCAGACCGATCATCAGATTGAGCATAGTCGCGCGGTCATTCGCCTTGATCGTCCGCGGATAATCCGCCGTGCTGAGAATCTCCTCGGCGTAATAGAATGAACTGTTCGCGCCCTGCTCAAAGGAGAGGCAGGGATAATCCGCGAGGTCCTCAAAGGTGATCTTCTTCTGCTTTGCGAGCGGATGCCCCTTCCAGAGGTAGACATACGGCTGACATTCTGTCAGCGGCGTAAAGACAAGCCCGTTTGTGCTGAGCAGCTTGGTCAGCGCCTTGCGGTTGAAATTGTTGAGATAGATGATGCCGATCTCACTGCGCATGGTTGCCACATCGCTGATGATCTCAGCGGTTTTTGTCTCGCGGATCGCAAATTCATATTCCGCTGTATCAAACCGCTTGACCATCTCCACAAAAGCCTTGACAGCAAAAGAATAATGCTGCGCCGAGACGCCGAACTTCTTTTTCACTTTGCCCTTTGCGGAATATTTCTCCGCCAGAATATCGAACTGCCCGACAACCTGCTGTGCATAGCGCAGAAACTCGGCGCCGTCATTTGTCACGGTGACGCCGCGCCCGCTGCGGTTGAAAATCAGGATGCCGGCTTCCTTTTCCAGCTCCTGCACGGATGCCGTCAGCGAAGGCTGCGAGACATAAAGCTGCTCCGCCGCCTTGTTCATCGAGCCGGTTTCCGCGATTGTCAGCGCGTATTTCAATTGCTGCAAGGTCATAATCATTCTCCTTAATCGTAAAGTCCCGTACTGAAATAGCGGTCGCCTCTGTCCGGAAAGACTGTGACGATATTGCCGCTTTCGATGCGCTCCGTCAGCTTGAGAACGGCTGCCAGCGCCGCACCGGATGAGGAACCTGCAAAGATGCCCTCGGTTTTCGCGAGCCGCTTTGCTGCCGTAAATGCTTCTGCATCGTTGATCTTGATGACATCATCGACCAGAGACATATCCATTGTCTCCGCGATGAAATCATTGCCGATGCCCTCGATGTTGTAATCGCCGTGCTCACCGCCGCCCATTGTCGAGCCGACCGGATCGGCGAGAATGCCGCGAATCTGCGGATTCTTCTCCTTCAGATAGCGCAGAATGCCGGTATAAGTGCCGCCGCTGCCTGCGCCTGCAACAACATAGTCGATTCTGCCGTCCAGTGCCTCATAGATTTCTCTGCCGGTGGTCTCATAATGCGCGAGCGGATTGCTCTGGTTTTTGAACTGCTCAAGCGAGACGGCATCGGGAATCTGCGCCTTGATCTGCTCCGCCTTTTCGACTGCGCCGAGCATTCCCTTTTCACGCGGCGTGTTGACAACCTCTGCCCCGAGCGCCCGCAGGAGCGCCTGCTTTTCCGCAGAAAATTTCGTCGGGACAACAAAGATGATGCGGTAGCCGCGGTTCAGCGCTGCAAACGCAATGCCGAGACCGGTGTTTCCGGCGGTCGCTTCCACGATTGTGCCGCCCGGTTTCAGGATGCCGCGCCGCTCTGCATCGTTGAGCATATAGAGCCCCGTGCGGTCCTTGACGCTGCCGGACGGATTCCAGAGTTCCAGCTTTGCAAAGACATTCAGCGCCGGTTTCTTCACAATATTTCCAAGCCGTACAAGCGGCGTATTGCCGATCAGTGCCTGTGCGGATTCATAATAGTTCATGCTGTTTCGCCTCCGTATAAATAGGTACGCTGTTCTGCAGTCAGCGTGTCGATCTCGATGCCCATGCTGCTGAGCTTTCTGCGCGCGACAGCTTCATCGACTTCGCGCGGGACATTATTGAGCACGCTCGCGACATTCCCGCGGTTCCGGATGAGCCACTCTGCGCTGAGCGCCTGAATCGCAAAGCTCATGTCCATGATCTCCGCGGGATGCCCGTCCCCTGCCGCGAGATTGACAAGTCTGCCCTCTGCAATAACATAAATCGTCACGCCGTTCGGCAGCGTATAACCGATGATATTGTTCCTTGCCTCGAATGTTTTGACCGCGAGTTTTCTGAGCCCCGCCATATCGACTTCGACATCGAAATGCCCGGCATTGCAGAGGATTGCGCCCTCGTGCATATTGAGGAAACTGTTTTCGGTAATGACCTGACTGCAGCCCGTCACGGTGACGAAGAAGTCACCGGTCTTTGCGGCGTCTTCCATCTTCATGACCGTGAAACCGTCCATCACGGCTTCGATCGCTTTGACCGGATCGACCTCGGTGACAATGACCTTTGCGCCGAGCCCCTTTGCACGCATCGCCGCGCCTTTGCCGCACCAGCCGTAGCCCGCGATGACAACCGTTTTGCCCGCAACAATCAGATTCGTTGTGCGGTTGATGCCGTCCCAAACGGACTGCCCCGTGCCGTAGCGGTTGTCGAACAGATGCTTGCAGTCCGCATCGTTGACGAGCATCATCGGAAATTTGAGTTCACCGGCTTTCGCCATTGCTTTCAGGCGCAGGATGCCGGTTGTGGTCTCCTCGCAGCCGCCGATCACATGCCTGAGCAGCTCGGGGTATTCGTTATGAATCAGCGTGACGAGATCGCCGCCGTCATCAATGATGAAATGCGGCTGCGCTTCAATCACGCGGCGTGTATGTGCTTCGTATTCTTCGGGCGTTACGCCGTGCCACGCAAAGACATTCAAGCCGCTGTGGACAAGCGCCGCCGCAATATCATCCTGCGTGGACAAGGGATTCGAGCCTGTGATATACATCTCCGCGCCGCCCGCCGCCAGAACGCGGCAGAGATACGCGGTTTTCGCCTCAAGGTGAATCGAGAGCGCAATGCGCTTTCCGGCAAACGGCTTTGTCTTTGCAAAATCCGCCTCGATACCCCGCAGCAGCGGCATGTTGTTTTTCACCCACTGGATTTTCTGCTCGCCGCTCTCCCAGAGCGACAGATCACGAATCTCATGCATGGCGCACCTCCGCCTGCGCGATCGCCTGCTCCAGATCCGCAAGAATATCCGCGATATTCTCAATGCCGACCGACAGCCGGATCAGACCGTCCGTGATGCCGACCTGCTTGCGGATCTCCGCCGGAATAGATGCGTGCGTCATGGTCGCCGGATGGCAGACGAGCGACTCCACGCCGCCGAGCGACTCCGCGAGCATCACGAGCTCCAGACGCTCGAAGAATACACGGATATCGTAGTTCTCGTGCAGTTCAAAGGAGATCATCACGCCGCCGTTTTTCGCCTGCTTTCTGTTGACCGCATAGCCCTGACTTTCCGGCAGACCGGGATAATACACGCGCTTCACCGCCGGATGCGCCGCAAGGAATGCCGCCGCTTTCTCCGCATTTTCCACATGTCTGTCCATGCGGACGGCAAGCGTCTTGATGCCGCGGATCAGCAGGAACGAATCAAACGGACCGAGCACGCCGCCGGTTGAATTCTGGATGAACGCGAGCCGCTCTGCGAGCTCTGCCGTGCTGACAACCGCAAGTCCCGCAACAACGTCGCTGTGTCCGCCGAGATATTTCGTCGCGCTGTGCACAACGATATCCGCGCCGAGCGCAAGCGGCTTCTGCAGATAGGGCGTCATGAAGGTGTTATCGACAATGACGAGCAGACCGTGCTGATGCGCGATCTCCGAGACCGCCGCAATATCCGTGACCGTCATCAGCGGATTCGCGGGACTCTCGATGATCACCGCTTTCGTGTCGGGCGTGATCTGCGTTTCAAACACGCTGAGATCGGCAGTATCCGCAATGGTGTAGGTGATGCCGAAGTGGTTGAACACCTTGTCAAGCACGCGGAATGTGCCGCCGTAGACATTGCTGGAAATCAGCACGCGGTCGCCGCTGTTCAGAAGGCTCAGAACCGCCGTAATCGCCGCCATGCCGGAGCCGAATGCAAAGCCTGCATCGCCGCCCTCGAGCTCGGCGATCAGCTTTTCAAGTGCCTCTCTTGTCGGGTTGCCGGTGCGCGAATACTCATAGCCGCGCATTTTGCCGAGACCGTCCTGCTGATAGGTCGAGGTCTGGTAGATCGGGACATTGACTGCGCCGGTGCGCGGATCATTGGAAATGCCGCCGTGAATCAGCGCGGTCTCGGGATGTTGATACTTGCTCATAATCTTTCTCCTTATTCAAAGCTGTAGCCTGCGGTATAAACTGCCGAGATCAGGCTGACGTTTTCAAATGCGTGCATGCGGTCGGCTCTGCCGCTGAAATATGCCGCCTGCACCTTTTCCGGTGTCAGGTTCGCGTCGATCTGAAAGCCGAGCGCATAAAGCGCACGCGATACATCATTATATGCGTAGCCGCCGCGCATCTGCTCGCCGAGGGATTCGGTGATCTCCTCGAGCCGCTGCACACGCGCCGGATAATCATGTCCCTGCATCGGGTAATCGAACACGAGCGCACTCTCCGGTGCGGAAAGCGCCGCGATCTGTTCAAGCGTATGCGCAAACACATCAAGCGTCAGATAATAGGTCACACCGAGGATGCTGAAAAACGTTTTGCGGTTCGGATCAAAGCCTGCTTCCAGCAGTTTATCCGTCATGCGCTCGCGTTCAAAATCGACCGGCACAAAATGCACATTTTTCGGAATGTTCCATTCAAGCTGCCGGATGCGCTCCCGCTTGTAGCGCTGTGTATCGGGGTGGTCAATCTCAAAAATCTCGATATCCGGATTCGGATTCCGGAACGAAAAGGTATCGGAGCCCGCACCGCAGATCACATACTGGATCTTGCCGTTCTGATAAGCAAACTGCTCTAAGCGGCTCTCCGTAAAATGAATGCGTGAAAGCGGAATCGGCGCAATGTATTCGCTGATGATCTGCTCGGTATCCTCACGCGAAAAGGGCTTGCCGTCTGCGGTAAACCCGCGGCTGACCATATCGTACATCGCATCGTATTCCTCTTTGCCCATGATGTCGAATGCGAGATCGTCATCAAATATTTTCTCTCTGACGCGGACGGCATGCCATGCTCTCGCAAAGGCGCAGAGCTTTGCCGTCACGCTCTCCTGCTGCTCAACCATAAATCCTCCTGACTGCATAAAAACGGCGCAGAATGCATACCGCACCCAGCGCCGTTCCGGATTTTGCCTGTATCACAAATCGCAGCAGAGGATCAACATCGCTGCGCAGACATTCCGCTTGCAGGTGCCGGTATGGATATGGAATTGTTCATCTGATTCATACAACAGCACATCATCCAAATACGATTCAGCATTTCCGGCACTCCTTTCTCAAATTATTAGTATTCCTATCGGAACTGTATGTATTATAGCACAGATCGCATACAATGTCAATAGGAAAAAACGATAATCGGCAATCTGCACAAAAATATCATTCATATCCGGTTTCGCACCGGACGCAGAAAATCCCCCGAGCAGCCTCAGGGGATCGCAGATCACTTTTTCCAGCGCAGCAGATAGTGCTGCAGCTGATTGAACAGAAACGTCACCGCTATGACAACAATGCCGATGACCAGCAGTCCGGTGATCGTGCGCGTATAGTCACCGAAATCGGAATAGTACTTGACGTAATAGCCCATGCCATCTCTTGCACCGATCATCTCGGCAGAGGTCAGCAGGATGAACGAGACGCTCAGTCCCTGATTGCAGCCGAGAAAAATCTGCGGCAGCGCGGCGGGCAGAATCACGGAGAACAGCATCTCCGGCTTGCGGACATTGAGCACCTTTGCCGAATCAATGATCCGCTGATCGACATGCATCACGCCGCTCATGGTGCCGGCGAATACCGGCCAGAAGGTCGCGAGAAAAATCACGAACACCGAGACCGAGCGGAATGTCGGCAGCAGCGCGATACCGTAGGGAATATAAACAATCGGCGGGATCGAGCTGAAAAACTTGGAAATATAGGTCGCGGCGCCGCCGAGTCTTGCGTTCCAGCCGAGGAACAGCCCGAGCGGAATCGCGACAACTGCCGCAAGCAGAAAGCCCTGCAGCGTAATCCCGAGCGAACTGCGGATATTGATCAGGATCTTTTCGCGATCCTCCGCAAACTGCGCCAGCACCTTGCCCGGCGCCGGAAACAGCACATCATTGAGTACATTGAACTTTGCCGTTGCCAGCGACCAAACCGTCAGCAGGACAAAAATGAATCCCGCGACATCGAGCAGAAGCGCAAGGCTCTCCGCTTTTTTGATGAGAAACGAGCCGATCAGTGCAACTGCCTCAAGCCCGATTGCAAATGCAATCAGTGCGCCGGTGTGAACATCCTTTGTTGAACGGTCCGGCAGAAGCTGCACGAGCAGCAGTATCAGAAAGAGCAGATGCGTCACGCGCAGAAAGCGCTTCTTCCATGTCATATGATGACCTCCTCGCCGCCGATGCGTTCTCCGACATCATGATAGAGCAGCGAGAGCAGACGGTTGCGGAACTTTCCGTATTCCTCCGTTTTCACGAGTTCATCGCGCTTTCTGGGCCGCGCGAACGGCACCGGAACAATCTCATTGACTGTTCCGGGGTGTGCCGTCAGCACGACGATTTTATCAGAGAGCAGAATCGCCTCGTCGATATCATGCGTCACAAAGACAACGGTCTTGCGTTTGGCAGGGCTGTCACCCTCCCAGAGGGAGAGCAGCAGCTCCTGCAGATTCACTCTGTTTTTGGCGTCGATTGCGCTGAACGGTTCATCCATCAGCAGAATCTCCGTATCCATTGCAAGGGCACGGGCAATCGCGGCGCGCTGCTGCATGCCGCCGGAAAGCTGCGAGGGATATTTCTTCCCGAAGCCTTCCAGCCCGACCTTGCCTAAGAATTCATCGGCGATTTTCAGGCGCTCGCGGCGGTTGATATCATGCCGCACCTGCTTCAAACCGAATGCAATATTACTGCGCGTGGTCATCCACGGGAACAGCGAATAATGCTGGAACACAACGCCGCGTTCCCTGCCGGTTCCGTGCAGCGCATGGCCGTCGATCTCGACACTGCCGTCCGCCGCTTGATAGATACCCTCCAGCACACTGAGCAGCGTGGATTTTCCGCAGCCGCTCGCGCCAATCACGCTGACAAATTCGCCCGCGCCGACGCCGAATGATACATCATGCAGCGCATTGAAGCGTCTGCCCCGCTCCGTATAATCCACGGAGAGGTGTTTGATCTCGATTTTATTCGTAGACATCGAAATGCTCCTGTAAACTCTTGTAGATCGCGCTGTCCGGATTCTTCGCGCTCACCGATGCGAGTGCCTCCTTGTAGATATCCGTATTGTACAGCGCATCAATATCATAATCCTCGGTATAGCCAAGCTCGACGATCGAATCCTTGAGTGCCTTTGTGCCCTGCTTGTCAGGATCCGGATTGGATGCGCCGTAGCCGCCGTAAACCTCGGTGCGGATATAGTCCTCGTCAATGTCGATATGTGCCTTGACATCCTTGATGGTGCCTTCCTCATTCTCCTGCGAGAACGCATATGCACGGATCAGCGCACGCTCAAACGCCTGATAGGTGTTCGGATACTGCGAGAGAGCGGCAGTCGGTGCAACCTGACGGCAGCACGGCTGATTCTCCAGCGCCGGCTCCTCGGAGCAGCGGTAGACAATCTTGTATCCCGAGCCCTCCGCAAGCGATGCATACGGCGAATAGACCGATGCTGCGTCAATCGTGTTGTTCTGCAGTGCGGTGTAGGCATCCTTCTGGCTGTCGAAGTAGACGATGTTAACCTTATCTTCGCCCTCGCCGATCTCGATGCCTGCGTTTTTCAGCAGAATCTGCAGTTCCGCATCCTGCACACTGTTCTTGACCGATGCGACGTTTCTGCCCTTGAGAATGCTGATATCCCAAGATTCGAGCCCCTCGGTGTATTCCGGCTTGATGACATAGCCGTGACCGTTTGTCATCGCGCCGCCGAAGACGGAGACGTCATGGCCCTGACTCTGGAAGGTCAGCGTCGGGACCGAGCCGATGAATGCGGCATCAAGCTTGCCGGATTCCAGTCCGTTGACGAGCTCGGATGCGCTGGAGAACTGCGTCAGTGTGACGTCCAGTCCCTCATCCTTGAAGTAGCCCTCCTCCGCGGCGACAAATGCCAGAAGATGCGCCGTAGAATTGAGATGACCGAGCTCAAAGGTTGTTTTCTCCGGTGCGGCATCCGCGGAGCCTTCCGCTTTGGATGCATCACCGTCCTTGCAGCAGTCATTTTGCTCTTTATCCTTGCAGCAGTCCGGCGTATCGGCGCCCTCGCAGCAATCCGGAACCTCAGAGGTTTCCGCTTCGGTTTCTGCAGCGGATGTTTCCTCTGCAACGGCATCCGGCGCCGCGGTCTGTTCGGTATTGAATGCGCCGCAGCCTGTCAGCATCGAAAGTGCCGCAAAGACGGCAGCCAGTTTGATCTTGTTATTCATATTCTTTCTTCCCTTTCGTTCTTTCAGATGATTGCATTATAAATCGGATGCAGCTTTGCAACATCGCATTCGCTCTGAAAACGAAAGAGATCTTGAAATCGGTTTCATCGGTATTCACTCCCTGTTTGTTTCTGTCCATATCATACCATACCGATATGAATTTGTCCAATACAGAAAGATGATTGTGTCCGATAGGTAAATTTTATAAGCCCGCCGCGCAGTGCCGACAGTCGTTATTCTATAGCCGCCCAAGCACCATTCTACTTTTCGGCGCGATGGGCTGAAAAGATTTCATACTCGGTAAAAAGGAGAACCGAATCATAAAAGAGTCTTTGGCGGATATGGGAATGGTTCCCGGACAGCTATAGAAAATGGATGCAGGGAGAGAGCGGATGCGGGAATTTCAGCCGGAAATCGACCGGCTTGCCGCAGGTTCGCTTTGCTCGGTCTGGCTCTTGCTCCGTTCGGCATGGCGTTCTCCTTTCTCAGGACATGAAAAAAGCACCCTTTGCAGAGTGCTTGGTTTTATATTAGCTTGACGAAAGTTATACGCAAGTTGGATTTTCGCGTGTTTGCGCGGATTGTGTAAATCTAAAGCCGATTCTGAAAGGCTTTTGCAAGTTAGATGGGCATGAGAAAACCGCCTTGATTACTCAGGGCGGTTTTAACTATAAAATTAAATCAGATCATGGTAAATGCCGAATTTATTTTTCTCCTCTTTTGAAAGTTCTTCATACAGTTTGTTATGCTCTTTCAAATAAGCAGCTAATTCAGCATATCTCACGTTACTTTGAGGTAAAGGAGCGGTATCTTTGTTGCCTACATATATGCCGTGAAATCCAGAACACATAGGATCGGGGATGACTTCTTTCATTCTACCGCCTCCTTTCATAATTGTAAATATCTACGACCCTTTGCGCAGCTTCATCCGCAATCATGAACTGAAATGGATGCTCAATCGGAATGTGGACCGCACCGAACTCTTTGATATAATGCGCCAAGACCTCTTTGTTAACTGCAAAACCGTAGACACAGCCACCTGTTCCGGCATTTACTGATTCTTCAATCGCTGCTGCAAATAAGTGACCGCCGACACCTATATACTTTTGTGTTCCGCCGGTTAGGTCTTTGTTATTGTGCGGTGCGGTCGAAGCAAAGGACATGTAAACGCCTTGGGAATCTCTGCGCAGTGAAATAAGCCCTTGCGGGTAGGTGTCATCTTTAAGAAAAACGCCAAGAGTGTATTCGTTTTTAGGCCGATCTTTCCAATCAATGCCCCATCCATCTGCTTCTGAAAACTCTTTCAGTCTACTGTGCGGAATCTTAGAAACCTCTGTAGGAAGTATCTCTCCTGTTTTTGCATCCTTCAAACATGGTACGAACTCATCAACCTTTATATTGATTTTACCACTTCCAGCAGGCTTTGTCAAGCCATGTTCTGCCTGCAATCTTTCCGCCTGCTCCTTCGTCAGCACAACCGGCTCACCGGCACCGGCGCCCGGTTCCGGCGCTTCCTCGTACAGATATTTACCGGCGAATTCCTTGCACCATGCACAGCAGCCGTTCACAGCCACTCTGTGTGGTGCAGATTTCTTTTCACAAGGTTCAGGAAATCACATTGAAAAACTATCGCAATTATGCTATACTGAAACCAAAGAAAAAAATTTTCTTTCTAAGTGTAGCGTTTTTCTATAAATCTTGTTCTTATGTATGAAGGCGAACACGAAGGGCGATGATTGCCATAGACAACAAAAGAATTCATTTTTCTCTTCCCGTTAATAGGAATCCAATAGAGCTTAATTCATTCAGATTTATGATGCTTATTTATTGAATAACCGGATATTCAACTGAAAAAGCTCAATATGCAGCCTCCCTTCTATTTTCAAAAATGTATTGAAATCGTGATTATAATGTGATACAATATAGGAATAGAACATGAAAGACAGTCTTGCCAAAGCATACTGAAATCCAAAGGAGGAGTCTCATGAATAAGCGCATTCTTACTGCACTCGCAGCACTCACCATGCTTTGCGGTGCGATAGCCGCCTGTGCACAACCCGCTGCGGCGATTGAAGCTGGACTTATGACCGAATACAACCAACAGCGAGCCATGGAAGCTGCAAATGCCTTTCCAGATCCGGACGCTGCCTACCGTACTGTAACCGAGGGCATTTTTCAGTTCCATGTTTATGAGGATTACGCCGTGCTTTCAAAATGCACCGACCGTGATATCGTCGCTGCTGAAATCCCTGCAGAGGTCAGTGGTGTGCCGGTGCGCGGTACAGTGGAAACCCCTTTCGGCTTCTGTCGTAATCTCACAAGCATTACTCTGCCAGATTGTTTTGACCATATCTCATGGTATGACCTAATCTGTACAACAAGTGTGCTCCAGAACAGGACATCCTCCGGCAGTGTGAACACCTCGCTCACGCCGTTGACCCCCTTGCCCGGACGCGAAAGCAATAGTGAGCAGCCCGTTCCGTCGGTTACAGAGGTATGCGTCTCTGCGCAAAATCCCTACTATGCCTCATTCGACGGACTCATCTACACGAAGGATATGAAAACGCTGATTGGCTGTCCGCCCGCTTGCGGCATCACGGATCTTTCGATTCCTGCCGAAACGGAATCTATCGGTGATTTTGCCTTTGCTGCGTGTATGACGTTGGAGACTGCGATCATTCCGGAGACCGTGCAGCATGTCCACAATGCTGCATTTGCAGCATGTCCTGTGCTGCGAGAGGCGGAGTTTCCCGAGCAGGTAACTATGGTTGGCGGTGATACTTTCTTCGGTTGCACCGCACTTGAAACAGTACGCTTTCGCGGTACAGTTGATACCATCGGCTATGGTTCCTTCTCCGGCTGCACTGCACTGACCGATTTTGAAATTCCAGAGACAGTGACGGCAATTGGCAGCAGTGCCTTTGAGAACGCCGGGTGCATCGAGAATATCGGCGGCGTGCAGTATGTCGGAAACTGGGTCGTTGGCAGCGATGAGAATGTGCAGACAGCGATTCTTCGCACGGGCACAGTCGGCATCGCAGAATTGGCATTCTTTGTCCAGAAGAATTTACGCGTACTCGATGTTCCGGAAACAGTGCAGCATATCGGCACTCTCTGCGTTGCAGGCATCAGTTCCTGCGCGACATCGGTGCTGCGGCATCGCGGTCATTTTATCGGTGAGCGTACTTTCTCCGCTGCACGCGCGACGAGCGATATTTTCATTTATGATCCAGATTGCGAGATTTTCGACAATGAGAAAACCATTCCCGCTACCTATCGCTTCATTCCGCCGGTCGATGAGTCGGACGAGTTGATTATCGGTGAGCAGAATTATGAGGAAGCAGATCTCGTCATTCATGGTTATGTCGGATCAACAGCTGAAGCATACGCAAAGAAATACGGACGGAAATTTCTTGCGTTGCCTGTTGAGCTGCCTGCCGGTGATGTGAACAGCAACGGAGAGGTCAGTATTGCCGATGCGGTATTATTGCAAAAATGGCTGCTCAGCGAAGGCTATGCGGACATCCCCAACTGGCAGACTGCGGATCTCAACGGTGATGGCATACTGAGCGCAGCCGATCTAACTATTCTAAAGCGAAAGCTGCTGAGCGAAGATGTTTGAATCATGTAAGAAATGAATCATGACAACAACATCTCCGGAGATGATGTGATCGCAATTCTCCGCATGATCGCAAAGCCCGATTGATCCTGAAAAAAGATGAACAGCCGCCGGTGTGCTATGCGAAAAACACATCGGCGGCTGCTTCTGTCTGCATATTGACAAACTGACTTTTTCGTGAACTGTTCGGAGTGAAAGGCACTTCAAAATACAGAAATAATCTGCAAAATTTAAGATAATAAAAATGCCGTGTTCACGCGATTTTGCATAAACACGGCATTTCCTCAGCGGGTGGGTAGAGGGATTCGAAAAAAGGTCCATCTACCATTATCATCCTATTTGCGTTGTTTTTGAGCATCCGACATTGCTCCGTGTGCACTGCACATGGAATCAAAACAGGTCAATCCTGATAATCAATGGGATAGAGGGTGAATTACACCCTCAGTATCCCATTGAAATAGTCGTCAATTTTCTTATCAACCTGTTTCCGTTCTTCACTGAAAGTATGCTGATAAACATTCTTCAGCGTTGAACTTGTAGACCAACCTCCCCGCTCCATTGCATACTTATCTGGAATATTCAGGAAAAGCATGACTGAAGCATTTAAGTGACGCAGATCATGGAAAGTCATTGTAAAACCGTTTGCTTTTGCAAGCTTTTTCAGATGCTTTCTGATAAACTGGTAATGTACAGGAACAATGTAATCTTCATCACTATTGTGGGGGACACGCTGAATCAGATCGTTCAGATATGCCGGAACTGCGAGCCGCCGAGTAGATTTATAAGTCTTGTTCACATCACGCAGAACATCTTTACCATCAAGATACATTTTACTGCGGCAGATTGTCAGAACCCCATCCTTCAAATCTCTGAACTGTAAACCGCGTACTTCACTGACTCTCAGCGAAAGCCAGATTGCCAGCATACACGGCAATTCAATGTCAGTACCGCGAATCATATTGATGACTTGCTCTACTGTCGGCAGTTCTTTGATTTTCGGTTTCTTCGGCGGTAACGTGACATTCAGTTCCAGACGAACACCATAGAGTTTCAGCGCAGTCACGACCAGATTCATTGCTTCGGAGATTGTCTTCCTGCCTTTGGTTGCTGCATCCTCGTTGATTGCTCGCTGCATTTCAAAGCTGGTCAATTCATGAATGTCAAGATTCATAATGCTTTGCAGCCGATGATCTCGAATTACTTCATAGCCGCGAATGGTGGAAGGTGAAAGAACATTGCGTTTCAGGTCAATATAGCCGGTCAAGGCTGCCGCAACAGTAAACAGATTGCGAACTCTTTCTGCATTCTGTGCATACTCTGCGGCCATTTTCTCAGCTTCCCAGCGTGTCGGTGCAGTTACTGACTTTCTTTTTCGTGTCCCATCTTTGTCAACGATAAAGAATTGGGCTCTCCAGTTTCCGGACGGCAGTTTTTGCGATGTTGCCATAGTATACTCCTTTCAAACAGGTGTATACCATAACCCTCTATATTTAGTATACACCATATTGTTAGAAAAGTAAAGTCCTTTTTCTTGGAATTCAAAAAAAGAATCTTAAAGAAACAAAAGCACATTTAAGCGTGTAGGCATGTATTCCGCCTGACTGCGAAACTTGCGGCGTGTAAAACACTGTGTTATCTGCGTGTATTACACGTTGTCTTACACGCCGATTATCTTGGATTGAAGCCCTTTACACGCTTACACGGCGATACTCGCCCTCACCTTATAACAAGTTTTCACGCCTTTGAATCCGCGAACCCGTTTTCCGTTATCGTTCAGCACATTGAAATCATAACTGATGCCAAACTTGGGCTCATTTGTTTTCAGTATAGATATAAACGAGTCGCGTTTCAGAGCAGTCAGCGCATTATCCCTGCACCACCACTCATAAACAGCGTAAAAATCTGAACAGGTCACGCTGTAACTTTCACCATATACTACAGCTCCTTCATCTGCCATAAAATCAAATACATTGCAGTTCTCCGAGATTGCCTCGCGGTTATTTCTGCGCGTGCGTTCGGAAATCGTAAACTGATAGTTGTTTTGCAACAGTCTCTGCAAGCCGTCAAACATCCATCGAAAGATTGCGTCTTTCTCTGTCTTTAATTTCTCAGCGAGAAACGGATCATCCCTTCGTCCTTCTGGCTTCGGCCTGGTTGTCAGAATCAATAAACGTCTTGCGAAACCGTCGGACTTATCATAGAGCGCGCGCGGAGAACCGTTTCCGAATGCGATAAACCTTGCGTGCAGTGTCGTCTGAAAACTCTGCTTGCCTTTCGCTTCTACATCGACCGGTATCTCTGCCGTCACCAGCTTCTTGATGTCCGCAGTCGATTTGAGCGCAGACAGCTCCATGTCATCATCCAGACAGAGCAGCTTGTCCACAAGATTGAAAGCAAAGAATCTGTCAGAGCCGACGCGCTGGAACTTCGCTTCGATCATCGCGTCACCGAAAATCTCACGCAGCGCACAGCCGAGCCTGGACTTTCCTTCTCCGCCATTGCCAATCAGGAACAGCATCGTCTGTCCTTTGGTAGACGGAATCAGACAATAACCGAGATATTCCTGCAAGGTAAGACTGTCCTCCGGTTCAAGCAGCTCATTCAGAAAAGAGATGAACTGTGCCGGTTCCGGGTAAGTACCTGGCTGATACTTCACACGCAGCCGATTGACACAGAACTGCTTCTCCGCTTTCCATGTCCCGTCTGTTTTCAGCACACCGTTCTGCAAATGGATCTCATCCGGCATGATCGGGATCGGCTCGCTGAAAGAAAACATCTTCATCGCCTCAAACAGATCGCGTACCTTGCGTGAGATTTGTGTCGCATAGATCGGTGTCAGCATCCCGGCAATCTCCGAACGAATCACATCATCAGACACGATGCCGTCAATATCGTAGAACCGTCCGTTGATGCACTTCATCGGATGCTGCTGTTGGAATGCTTTGCAGAACATGACTTCATGAATCGCCTTCTCGCTGATCGCCCACTCCGGAGCGTTGCTTGCAGCATTGATCTGCTGCTGTTCACTCAATACAAATCACTCCTTCCGTCATAAAAAACTTCTTGTCATCATCAGCATTCATCTACTTGGTAACGCACCTCCTCCATTTGTTTGCCGGACGTAAGATCATGCTGCATCAGGCAATCACTCTCCGCGTCGATCATCATCGTGTGATTTTAAAACGCAGCAGTCACAAATCCGTAATCAGATATGAAAAAAGTATCGGGAATCATCCCGCTTGCGGAGCAAAATTCTAAAGCAGCATGAAAAAAATTTGTTCGAGTGCTGCTGTTCCGAATGTCGGTAAGTCTGAAAACGCTTGTCAGATTCAGAACGGACGTTCGTCCTATATATTATATCAAACATTCGTTCTGTTGTCAACCCCGTTTTCGGACTGTGTGCATTTTTGCGCACATCTATTTTCTTTCACATCTGTTCCTGCATGATCGTGAGAGCATTTGCCATTGGGAAATATTCTCTTTCAACACAGAATTGTTCAGAAGGATTGTTTCCAATGATTTCTTTTATTTGGACATCCGCAAATATTTTGTGTGAACGGATTGTGAAAAGGGCATTTTCACGACAAAACAGATAGACGTAACCCAATATCTATTTTGACACGCCTTTTCGTTTGTCAAAAAAGAGCGTTTCGCGTTGCTTCACTTCTCTTGGGCAAAGTCTGCGACCTTGACGGCATACGCTGCTCCGCAGTCGGGCATTCCCGAACCCATTTTATTTCTTTATGCTCAATCCGATTCATACCTTGTTTCATACTCTCATAATATTTTTGTTTCGGCAAAACATAATCATCGAAGGGCTTGACAATTTGCGCAAGATATGATATTATTATTTCGTATAATACGAACCAATGAGGTGAGCAACATGATTATTCTTGATGTGAAGCTGAACCATGTGTACGGCTTCGATGACTTCCACATGAACTTCTCGTATCCGAAAAAAATCGTCAGTTCGCTGATCGAGGATGAGTTCCTTGAAGGACGCGAGCGCTTCCGTTACAAGAAGGCTGTGATCCTGATGGGATCGAACGCAACAGGCAAGACCAGTCTCGGCAAAGCACTGCTGCATATTTTCCGGGCGATCAAAGAATCCAATGAAGCAATCATCAGAGAGCTCACTACCGGATCACAACCCGCCGAGTTCCAGATCGACTTTGTAAACGAAGGCTATACGCTGCACCGTCTTGCCGGTACTGCAGATTCGGAGAACGTGAACATACGATACTATGCCGCAGAGATTGCCGAGATGGATTCCTATGAGAAAGCAGTCGGCAAGCTGAACGATCGCACGGATGAAGTGTCAGGCAGTTTCAAAAAGCTGAAAGAAATGATCGGGCATCTGGAATTTCGTTTTGCCTATCCGGAGATCGAAACTTCTCTGCGACTTGCAGATGTGAAGAAGCAAGCACTTCTGAAAACACTCCGCGCCGTGATCGGTACACTGGATCCGACGCTGACTGATGTTTCCATCGCAAAAGATCTGAAGGATTCGTTTGTCATTCGCCGCAGAGGTCAGGAGATTATCATTCAGGAAGGTAAGCTGCTGAACCGTGATATTCTTTCCAGCGGAACCGCAGAGGGCATTGATGTTGCAGTATTCCTTGCGTCGATGCTCTCGGATAGAAACTGTTTCTATTATTGCGATGAGCACTTCTCTTATATTCAGAGTGATATTGAAAAGCGCATCTTCGGTTTGATGCTGGAACGGCTCGGACGCAATGAGCAGCTCATCTTCACAACGCACAACACCGATATGCTGGAACTGAATCTTCCGAAGCACTGCTTTGCATTTTTGAAAAAAGAAATCGAGGACGGCGAGTATAAGGTCACGGTCACTTTCGCATCGGAGTTTCTGAAACGCAACACAGATTCCGTGAAATGTGCAATGGAGAATGATGTATTCGGATCGCTGCCGGATGATTCTCTGCTCGATGAGCTGGAGGTAGAAGCATGAACCGGAAGTGTATCTATCTCACCGAAGGTGAATGTGAAGAAAAACTGATCAGGGCACTGAAAGAAAAACCGGCGCTGCTGATTCCCGGAAAGGTCAAACGATTCAATGTGATTCAGGATGAACTGAAAACGAATCATCTTGTCACATTCTCGCCGGGCAGTCTGGTGATTCTTGTATTTGATACGGACAACGAAGTAACCGAACATTTGAAAAAGAATATTGCCGCATTGCGTTCGCGATGCGCCGGTGTCAAGGTGATGACGATTGCCCAGGTTCTGAACTTTGAGGATGAGATCGTTCGCTGCACTGATGTTGACAAAGCACCCGATCTGACAAAGAGTAAAAGCGTGAGTGAGTTCAAGACTGCTGTTCACAAGATGAAGGAAGCAGAGTTCCGCCGTGCATTGGAACGACACAAGTTTGATCTATCAAAGCTGTGGACACAGTCTGTTCCGGAGTGCTTCAGATTTATAAAACAAGATGGTGAATCTGTGAAAACGGCAGATTGATTCTTCTTTTCAATACAGCAATCATCGGAGAAAAGCTTTGAAACGTGACAAGCAGAAAACTACTGATACGATTACCCAATATCAGTATTGCACGCCCGCTTTCGGTCGAGCATTACTGACTTTGGTACTCTATTTCATCCTTTGGAGATTCCCAATCCCTTTTTATTTCCGCTATTTCAAAATAACACCGCCTGACTTTTACATCAGGCGGTGTTTTTTGGGAATTAAGAGGTCTTATTGATGTTTCATGATGGATCAGTTTCCGGAAGGATTTCGTCGAAGTCGATCCAGACATCCTCAAATTGCGTTGTCAAATCCGGAAGAGGCTGTGCCTGCGTTTTTCTGCCGAGCAGTTCATCCCATGTTGTGCTCTTGCCGGAAAGTGAATTTTTGACGTAGTACATCAGGATGCTCTGTGCATCATCAACAGACACAATTCCGTCCTCATTGACATCAGCAGCTTTCACCTGCTTTTCTGTCAGACCATTGTCCTTTCCTGCCATGGTCTTTACATAGGCATTCAGGGTGAGCTGCGCATCTTCAACGCTGATTTCTTCGTCCTCGTTGACGTCACCAAGCACATATGTCGGTTCGGTCGGCGTGGTTTCACCGGTTGTTGTTGTTGTTTCGCTTGTCTGCGATTCCGATGTACTTGTCACGGTTTCCGATGTTGTTGTGATGGTTGTTGTGGATTCCGTGGTTGTTTCAGTTGTCGAGTACGCGGTGGTTGTTGTCTTCGATGTCGTGGTCGTGACCTGATCAGTTGTGGTCGCAGCCTTTGTTGTAGTAGTTGCTTCCGTCGTCGAAGTGGTAGTAGTTGTTGTGGTGGTAGTCAGCTTCGTTGTCGAAGTGGTGGTAGTAGTTGTTGTAGTAGTTGTCGGCTTCGTCGTCGAAGTGGTAGTAGTTGTTGTGGTGGTAGTCAGCTTCGTTGTCGAAGTGGTGGTAGTAGTTGTTGTAGTAGTTGTCGGCTTCGTCGTCGAAGTGGTAGTAGTTGTTGTGGTGG
>JAFWUX010000231.1 GCA_017523995.1 Oscillospiraceae bacterium
GGAGAAACATCAATATCTACCGGAACACAGCCGTTTTGAAGGGCTGACGGCTCATATTTGCAGGACAGGAACATATCGACATTGCCGGCAAGAATCTCCCGATTCATTGACACTCCGATACCGTCAAGCCGGTTTCTGAGCGAGGATTCCGAAAGAATACCGTATGCGATACCAAGCGAGTTCTTGTAAAATTCTTCATCGGTATGGAATTCATTGACATTCTCGAAATCCGACTTCCCGAGTGCCAGCAGACCGATCATGGTCAGCAAAATGTGCCCGTTTTTGATCTGTGGCTGTGAACGCTTTTCTGTCCGCATACGGTTGGCTTTTTTGATGAGATTTGACTTGCCGAGCACCTGTCTTACGAGCGATAATCTGCTCGGCGTAATCAGTCTTTCATTGCTTACAGCATACCCAATTTTCCGCATTTTTGATTTCACCCTCCGGGTGCTGTTTTCACAGCGCTATTTCTATCTCTATTTTACGATATTTACGCTGTTTTGTACAGTGGAGGATGTTTCAGTTTTGCGGAATCAGGTCACCGTCAACGATGCGATGTATATTTGATATGCGTTTTTTTCGCCCTGCGCACTGTGAAGTGTATACAGAGAACCGCCGTCTGCGTTGTGCAGGCGGCGGTTTTTTGTTGCTTATTTGTTCAGAAGCATTTGTTTCAGCAGTGCCAGATCGACTGCGTTGACGTTGTTATCCCTGTTTATATCTGCATGGCGCCAGGATGTCAGCACATCGCTCTCAGTGAGCAGCCACTTTTTCAGCATGACTGCATCGGCGGTTGTGACTTCGCCGTCCAGATTGCAGTCGCCGGGGAGATCGTCATTTTCATAGGGGCAGTTGATCCGGAACCAGTTGAGGTTGAACAGATACCCTTCTCCGCCCTTGAAAACGAAATAGACATCGTTGACGCCGACCGTCGGTTCGATGGTGCAGCGCTGCGTCTTCCATGTCTGCCAGCCGCCCGTGCCGCTGACATCCATGCTGCCGATCAGCTTGCCGTCGGGCGCGCCCAGATGCACTTCGATCGCACCGCCGCTGCTGTTTGCACCGACGCGGAAATCAATCGAGGCGGCGCCTCTGCCGAAGTTCATGCCGTGGAACCCGATATAGTCACCGTTCTCGATAAAGGCAACATCGCTGCCGCCCTCGCTGCAATCTTCAATGTCAATGCCGGACTGCACATTGTAATCCTCTGCTTCGGTCACATCACCGGCGGGCGCAACGGTGCCTGTGACATTCACTTTGCATTTTGCGGTAAACTGCTTGTCGCTTGCTTCAAGCGTTCTTGCGATGATCTCGGCGGAACCCTCGGACCATGCCGTGACAACACCGCTGCTGTCCACGGATGCAACAAGCGGATTCGAGGAAGTCCAAAGCACCGCCTTGTCGGTCGCGTTGTTCGGCGAAACCGATGCCGCGAGCGGCGCCGAATCACCCGCATTCAGCGCAAGCGAATCGTGATTTAGGCTGATGCCGGAGACATGCACATACTGTCCGTTCAGCTTCCATTTTGCCTGAATGCGCTGATTGTAATCCGGCATGATGAATGTGCAGCGCGTACCGTCTGTCTGGAGCTCCATTGCGTCAATGCCGGGCTGCCAGAAATCAAAGGTGTAACCCGGTCTGGATTTTGCATCGAGCGTGACAACTTCGCCCGCTTTATGATACTCGACAATGGATTTGCCCATTTCATCGCCGACATTATTGATGACAAGCACATGCTGCTCCTCGCGGTGAATCCGGACAAGATGCATATCTCTTGCGCCGACTGCCTCCTGCTTTGTGCTGCCTGCCGGATCGAGCCGGAACACCAGAAGCTGATCGAGATCGTATCCCGGCAGAATTTTGACGCGGACAGTCTTGCTCGTATCACCCGCGGAGAATGTCACGGTCGGATCATCGACAAAGCTGTAATCCTTGTCCGGACGCGCATCACCGGCAACCGGTGTGACGGTAAAGGACATGTTCTCTGCTGCGGGCTTGCTGAGTTTCAGCTCCAGCTCAAGGACATCGCCGGGCTTTGCAGCGGAATTCAGCGTGCTGAAGCTGACATTCACATCTTCTGTCAGACCCAGCTCCGGATTATAACCGACTGCTGTTTTCGGATAGACCGCATAAGCGCCCATGTTGATGCCGCCTTCTCCCGCTCCGATTGCAGGGCTGCCGGATTTCAGCGAGAAATCGCCTGCAGCTGCATTGACGAACATCGGGTCCTTGCCGAGGTTGGATTTCACACCGACCTGCGCATTGAAAGCATCCACCGTAATTGCAGGCTGCGAGGGATCCATATACCGGACATAGGCTGCCTTTCCGGGGGAGTACCACAGGTTGCTCCGGAAGATATTGGAGCCGCCGCCCTTGAGGTCGATGCCGTGCCATGCGTGGAAACCGTTGACAGATGTTTCCTTGACAAGAAGTCCTACAGTGTCATTCCGGTTGTACATGCTGTCTGCATCTTCATAGGAGATGTTGTTCCGGACATCGTTGTTCCATGATCTGTCCAGCGAGATGCCGTTTTTGAGGTTGTAGGTCACATTGTTGACCCAGTGCGCATCCCATGTCGAGCCGGTATCCCAGAATGCGGAGAACAGTCCGGATTCAATGCGCTGTGCCGGAAAATTCATGAAGTACGGCGTATCTCCGATCATGCGCTTGTTTTCGTCCAGCGGCTTGTTGTAGACAATGTTCTCGTATGCCCAGTTTCTGGTGCATTCGGATTCATTGAACATGAAATAGGCGGTGTTGTGTGAAACGTTCCGGACAGCGGTGAAATCCCTGACGCTGATATCGAGCCAGATCGTACCGCCGTTGACCGAGCCGCCGGAGTAATTGAATGCGAAGACATTGTTGCGGTTGCCGTCCGCTCTGCCGCCGAGTGTGGAGGATTCCGCGCCGCCTGCACCGGCGTTTTTGCCGATCGCACCGATAAATGTGTTCTCGCAGATGATGCTGTTCTGTGTGTGGTTATCGTAGCAGAGCGTTTCACCGTATACGCTCTGAAAATAGTTGTTGCGGATGACATTGTCCGGACCTGCAACGGGAATGGTCACGTCGGGGCGGTAGACGCCTTGATTCGACCACGACCACGGCGCATTGTAGACACAGCCGATGTTCTGGAATTTGTTGTTCAGAACCTCATTGCCCCTGCCCATAATATTGATCGTGCTGCGTGCATATTCGTAATCCTCAAAGACAAAGCCTTCGATCCGGAC
>JAFWUX010000232.1 GCA_017523995.1 Oscillospiraceae bacterium
ATGCGGAAGCCGCTGCCGCTGCGGTTCTGGAACGGCTGAATCCGGCACTGGCTGCGATCCGGTGCAGCCGGAGATTCTCGCGGGAGCAGCTGCTCGCGAAAGACTGGGACACGTTCACGGATGACGATTTCCGTCAGCTGACGGAGGCCGGCTGGCAGAATGCGTCCTATGTCAAAAAATACCGGACAGAGGCGCTGCAGAACACGGTGCATTACTTCATGCGGTTCCGGATACCGGACGAAAAGCTTGATCCGCTGCTGGACGCACTCCTTTCGGATTCCGCCTGCGGGGAGATCCACAGGATCAAGGGCTCATTTCAGTCCGATGACGGCAGCTGGATGAAGCTGAATGCGGTCAACGGGAAAACGGAGATCGCGCCGGTGCCGGAGGGGCAGCCCGTGCTGATCGTGATCGGCGAGCATCTGTCACTTGATGCAATTGACCGGCATATCCGTTCGGTCAATCTTGCGGACGATTATGTCTGCATTTAACACAGGAGGTTTCTATGAACGAAGAAATGAACGCTGTCATTGCAAGCTATTTTGAGAATTTCCGGGTACTGAAATCGGTGTTCAAGCTTGATACCGGCGTCAACTACGCAGCCTGTGCAAACCTGTTCTGCGCAAAGAATACGGCTGCCGATGCGGAAAATCTGGAACAGTGCCGCAAACTGCTGAAATCAAAGGAAGGGATGTTTTCCTCATTCCGTGCCAGCGCGGAAATGTTCACCTGCAGCTCGATGCTGCTGAGCGGTGAGCCGGAAACCAAGCTTGCCCGCGTACAGCAGAATTATCAGCTGCTGAAAAAGAGCTATATTGATTCCTCGCATCTTGCGACGACAGCTTTTCTGCTCGATGACACCTGCAGTCCGGAGCAGATCCCGGCCGTGATCGAGCGAAGCCGTGCGCTGTATAAAAAGATGCAGAAGCTGCATCCGCTGCTGACCGGCACCGAGGATGCACCGTACTGCGTGATGCTGGCACAGTCTCAGAAGGCAGATGAGATGCTGATTGCGGAAACGGAACAGATCTATACATATCTGCGGAAATTTGCGAACGACAATGCCGTACAGACGCTTTCGCATGTATTTGCGCTGTCGGATGCGCCTGTCGAAGAAAAGTGCAGACGCATCGCGGCACTGTATGAAGCGCTGGCGCAGAACGGCCGGAAATACGCAAAGGACATCCGCATGACGATCCTTGCTGCATTAGCGCTCCCGGAGCTTGACCCTGCACAGACTGCCGCGGAGATCCTTGAGATCGACGCTGTTCTGGCAGAACATCCGGAATACAAGGGCTTTTTCGGAGAAGATCAGCAGACGCGCCTGATGCACGCCGCGATGATCCTTTCCACGCTGCAGAAGCCGCATTACGCGATCACGGAATACATCTCCGTCAATGCGGCGATCTATATCGCGGTCATGATCGCAGTCAGTGCTGCTACGTCTGCAACAATTATTTCCACCTGCTGAAAATAAAAAGCAGCCCCGCCGTTTTTTCTCGGCAGGGCTGCTTGCATAATATTCACAGAAATCATTTACAACAGAACTGACGGTAGCATTCATCAAGAGGATCATTATTAAGAACTGCATTTTCTACATAATTCATAAAATCGTCTGGCTTGAATGAACAAGACTGCGAATACTCTTTCGGTGTATGAGAAGCAGCCGCAATTTCATCCAGCAGACTAACTATCTTTTGGCCGCCGAAAACCTCACACCCTTCGTCTGAAGCAGCCAGTTTCTTCATTACTGCGGAGTTGTTCGTAACATTGCAGGTTGATTGACAAAACTCAGTCATTGTATCTTCCTTGACTGTAAATTCATTCAGGAACTGGTAAGCCAGAGCTTTATTATCGCAATGCTGGGAAACAAGCAGGTAATCAACCGGCCAATTGAAAGCGGACGGACCCTGCACCAGATTGAATTTCCCGTAATAATCGCTGTCTTCACCGCAACTGTATATAAACAGCATAATATCCTCCGGCAGCCTCACTGATAAAGCAAAGAAGCCGAAAAGCGCATCGCTCTGCACGGTTTGCGTCCATTTTTCATCATCTCTCCTGCAATCAGAAAAATATCCGTTTTTTGCAAAAGATACATAACGTTCCGCTGTCTGCTTCATTGACTCCGGGATCACCGTCTCATTCTGTGCATTCAGCCACGGTTCCGTGAGGTTACAGCTTGCTGCACGTACAAACCCCTCCCACTCATCACAAAACGCAGTTTTTCCGTCAGATTTGTCATGAACTGTTTTCGCAGTCTTTTCAAAGCCCTCCCAGGTACCGATCAACTTCTGCATTTCGTCAGGCGTTTTCACTCCAAGATATTTTTCGGCAAGATCGGTACGATAGGCGAAGCCGCACGGTGACGCTGTAGGTGTCAGTGCCTTCAGATCTCCGTTCAGGCTTGTTCCGGCTTCCAGTGTATAGGGATACATATTTGCGAAATCGGATTCCTTAAAGCCGAGTGCGGAAACCGGGAGTGAAATTGCATCGTTATTCAAGCTGTTGAACATAATACTGCAACTAAGGCAGAAGATGTCAGGATCAGGAGAGCTCGCAAGATAATTCTCAAAGTCTTCTACAGAATAGTTCGAATACCCATTTTCATCGGGCTGAGAAAGAACCTCCATACGGATCCTGTTCTTATATTCCGGATGACGTTCCACAAACTGTTCGATCATGATGCGGACATCTGCATTGTCGTTAATGACACTGATGACCAGCTCGTCGCCGGTATCCGGAACAGTCAGCTGGTCACGGCCCGTCACCTGATCCCATGAGACGTTTCTTTTGCTGACATTGTTCTCCACGTAGTATTTCAGAATGCACTGTACGTCAAGTAAATCAAACGCACCGTCAGATAAAACATTGACAGCCAGCATCTGAAGATCATTCAGCCCCGTCGGTTTTTTTGCTACCTGATTTGTGTACGCGATCAGCCCGAGCTGTGCATCCTCGACTGTCACCGCTCCGTCTCTGTTAATGTCCCCCCGCAGATACAAATCTTGCCCGGCTTCGGCAAATGCGCTGACTGTGCTGCCTGCGCAGAGCAGGATTGCAGAAATGAGGCTAACCGTTCTTTTTGTCATGTTTTTCATAACTGATCCTTTCGCTGTAAAAATCAAATGTCGGAATGGAATGGATTGGATTAAGCAATATAATAGCATATTTCTTTTAACCTGTCAATATCCCGGATCAAGATTAACAAAAATTTCATAATTTACTCCCCCGTCTGAACGCTTGACAAAGATTTCGCCATGTGATATAATATGTTGAATATGTATGCGCGAATTCCGGAAACGGCCGCGCAATCAAAGAAATGAGGTGCTCGGAATGAAACGATCCCTGACCGTGATCGCGCTTTCGGCTGTCTGCCTGAGTGCAGCGTCTGCGCTTGCGCTCCCTGCTTTTGCTGCGGAAGCCAGCTGGAAGACCGAGAACGGGAAGCGTTATTATTATGATGCGAACGGCAAAAAAGCGACAGGTACCGTCACGATCGACGGCATCGCCTATGTGTTTGCACCGAACGGCGTGCAGCAGCTCGGCTGGCAGACCGTTGACGGCAAGCGTTACTTCTATAACAAAAAAGGCGAAGCTGTTTTCGGCTGGGTCGAATGGCGCGGAGAAACCTATTATGTCACAAAAGAGGACGGCAAGCGCACCGGAAAGGTGACGACCGGCAAACGGACGCTCGATTTCGACGAATACGGGGTCTGCAGCAAATGGCAGCTGACGGCGGACGGCGAATGGGTCTATGAGGATGCCTACGGCGAAATGCTGATTGACGGTGAACTCTATCTGTTCACAGACGGCGGTATGCTGAAAACCGGCTGGCAGACTGCGGCCACGGACGGCATCACCCGTTATTACGATCCGAAGTCGCACGGGATTCTCGCAGGCTGGATCACGGAAGAGGACGGCAAACAGTTCTATGCCGACCCGGACAAGGGCAAAGTCTCGGGCTTCATCACCGATGCAGACGGAAAACGGTTTTATGTTGATCCGGAAAAGGGTGCCCTGACCGGCTGGAATGTCATCAACGGGCAGCAGTATAAAATGCTTGATACCGGCGAGATCTATACCGGTCTGTACACCGCGTCAGGCAAGACCTATCTGTTCGGCGATGACGGCGTTATGGTGACAGGATTTGCCGATACCAAGGACGGCAGACGGTATTTCGGTGAGGGCGGCGTGATGGTGACGGGTCTCACCGAAATCGGCAATGACACATACTACTTTAATAACGAAGGTGTCATGCAGACCGGTTTTCAGAACATCACGGTTGACGACGGCAGGACGCTGCGCTGCTTCTTTGATGCGGACGGCAAGCGCCGCACAGGCTTGATCACGGTCGGCGACAAGAAATACTATCTGAACCCGGACGGCAGCATCACAGTCGAGCCGACGGTGATCGACGGCAAAAAGTATCTATTCGATCCCGACGGCAACATGATCAAGGGCTGGTACACGGCTGACAGCGGCAAAAAGTACTATGCCGGTGCAGACGGCGCACTGGTGTCTGGCTGGCAGACGATCGACGGCAAAAAGTATTACTTCGATGAAAACTGTGCCCTTGCGACGGAGCCGCATGTCATCGACGGAAAGACCTATCTTATCACTTCGGAAGGAACGCCGATGACCGGCTGGTATACCGCACCGAACGGCAGCAAGTATTATGCCGGAGCGGACGGCCTCGCCGTGACGGGTCTGCAGACGATCGGTACGGCAAAGTATTACTTTGATGCAAACTGCGTCATGACGACCGGCTGGCAGACGATCGGCAATGCGAAGTATTATTTTGATTCAAACGGTGTCATGGCGACAGCCCCGACCGTGATCGGTGACAAGACCTACCTGTTCAATGCAGACGGTACAGCGGCAACAGGTCTTTATACCGCTGCAAACGGCAAGAAATACTACGCAGACGCAAACGGCATCGCCCAGATCGGCTGGCAGGAGCTTCCGAATCAGTCCAGCTACTTCGGTGCAGACGGCGTTATGGTCGTTTCCGCAACCGTGGACGGCTGCACGATCGACGCAAACGGCTCCGCCCGCAACAACCGTGCGAAAAAGTTTGACGAAGTCATTGCCAATTCCGCAAAGACAGTAAACGGCGTGTATCAAAGCTTCTGTGCGAAGTACAAGTACAGGGAGATCGAGGTTGCGCGCACGACCGACCAGCTCCTGAATGCCGGCTGGCAAACGCTGATCGACACCTGTATCAACAGGAACGGCGGCGTCTGCTATCATCTGGCCTCTGCGCTCGACTTCACGTTCAAGCGTGCGGGCTTTACCTCCCGCGTCGTCTATGCATGGCACGGGTCGCACCACTATTGGTGTCAGGTGCTGATCGACGGTACGTGGTGGAACTATGACCCGACTTACGGCATGAACCGATGCCACATCACACTGGCACAGCAGAATCAGGCCGACATAGACAACAAAAGACCCGGCTATACGCTGCGCGGTTATGTCAACGCAACTTACGATCATAAGGGTGCACTGGTCAGTGCGACATATACCCCGATTTGATAAAAACTATTAGGAAAGAAAAGGATGTTGATTGAAATGAGAAAATTACAGCTTACGGCAATTCTTATGGCGGTGCTCGGTGCAGCGGCACTGACCGCCTGCGGTGCGGATCCGATCACGACGGACAACAGCATTGCAGAGACAACTGCAGTCACTGAGGTGACCGAAACGACCGCAGAGGAAGCCGAGGAAACAACGACAGAAGCTAAGAAAACGACTGCTGCAGAAGAAAAAGCGACCGAGGCCGTGACCGATGTGACTGAAACCGAAACGACGACCGTCACGGAAGCTGCCGCCACGACTGCAGAGCAGGCACAGCAGACCGAAGCTCCCGCAACACAGGCACCGCAGCAGACAGAGGCTCCGGCCACAGAGGCGCCGAAGCAGGAGCAGCATATCTTTGATGCGCTGAAAATAGGCGCAAGCCCTGCGGACTATGTCGCTGCACATCCGGTTACACCGCGCAGAAGCGACAGTTGCCTTGAAGGAGTTGATCTGGAGTATACCTATCCGGATTTCGTTCTTGTTACAAATGAGAATAACGGCGTCGAAAAGGTCGTGATGATCAAGATCACCGGCGCAGGCATCTCCACCAGAGAGGGCATTCATGTCGGCAGTAAACTGGAAGATGTGAAGAATGCCTACGGCGCAGGCGACAGTGACAGCTTCATCAGCAAGACGACCGCAGACGGCTATCTTGAGATCAGTCTCACGAACGGTGCCGTGACCGAAATCGACCTGTCGAAAGCGTAATCCCAGAGGAAGCCTGTTATGACATTCAGCAGTCCGATTTTTCTCTTTCTGTTCTTTCCGCTGACGGTCGCGCTGTATTTCCTGATCCCGGCCAAGCTGCTGCGGGTGCGGAATGCGCTGCTGACCGTCGCAAGCCTGATCTTTTACGGCTTCGGGGAGCCGGTCGCATGCATTCTGATGCTCGGCGTCGTGCTCTGGAGCTGGGGCAGCGCAATTCTGCTCAAAAAAGGCGGGCTATGCAGAAAAATCTTTCTGCCGCTCGGTATTATCGGTGATCTCGGCGTACTTTGTCTTTATAAGTACGCCGATTTCCTGCTCGGAACAGTCAACAGCCTGTTCGGGTGCAGCGTTCCGATGCTCGGACTCCGCCTGCCGATCGGCATTTCCTTTTTTGTGTTCCAGGCGATCTCCTACATCATGGATGTATCGAGAGATGAGGCAAAGCCGCAGCGCAATTATTTCCGGCTGCTGCTGTATATCGCATTCTTCCCGCAGCTAATCGCCGGACCGATCGTCCGCTATCAGACGGTCGAAAATTCACTGACGGCGCGGCATTCGACGCCGGAGCAGGTCGCGGCAGGCATCCGCAGAATGATCTTCGGCCTGTCCAAAAAGCTGCTGATCGCGGATACCGTCGGACTGATCGCCGATACGGTGTTCGGCATGTCTGATACGCTGGCTCTGCCGACGGCATGGCTCGGCGCATTCTGCTATACGCTGCAGATCTATTACGATTTTTCCGGCTACAGCGATATGGCGATCGGCATGGGTTGGATCTTCGGGTTTGAATTTCCGGAGAATTTCCGTTATCCGTACTGCTCTGCTTCGATCACGGAGTTCTGGCGCCGCTGGCATATCTCCCTGACGACATGGTTCCGGGAGTATCTGTATATCCCGCTCGGCGGCAACCGCGAGGGCGAGGCCAAGACCGTCCGGAACAAGTGGATCGTGTTCCTTTGTACCGGTCTCTGGCACGGCGCAAGCTGGACGTTTGTCCTCTGGGGGGCGGTCAACGGTGCGCTCATGCATCTTGAGTCGATTGTCCGCAAGGGCAAAAAGGACCCGCCGAAGCGCAGCTGGTATCTGCATCTGTATACGGTTCTGGCGGTCGTCTGCGCATTCGTCATTTTCCGCGCCGATACCGTTTCGCAGGCATTCCGCTTCTATGTCTGCATGTTCAGCGGGAAGAATCTCTCCATGGCGGCGCTCTCCGCGTGTACGCAGCTGCTGACGCCGCTCACGGTCACGGTCATCATTCTTGCGCTGATCGGCGCGACACCGGTTCCGTTCAATCTCGCTGACTATGCGAAAAAGAAAGCCGCAGCGCCTGCTGAGGCTGTACTTTCCGTTGTCACCGCAATCCTGCTTATCCTCTGCATCATGAATGCGGCTGCGACGACCTATCATCCGTTTATTTATTTCCGATTCTGATCCGGGAGGCTGCTATGAAGGATAAACTGAAAAATGCATTCCGGATCATCTACTCGGCGGCTGTATGCTGTGTGCTGGCCGTTCCGAGTGCGGTACTGATCCGCAGCGAATTACAAAATCCCGACGCCGATCCGGAGGAAGTCACCGCGGAAAACCGCGCGCTCGCAGATAAGCCGCAGTTCCGCACGGAGGACGGCGCACTGAATCAGGACTTTACGATGCAGTACGAATCATGGTTCAGCGACCGGTTCGGCCTGCGCACACAGCTTGTGACTGCTTACGGCAAACTGACAAGTAAGCTGTTCGGCGTTTCCTCGGAAAAGGATGTCATCATCGGCAGGGACGGCTGGCTCTATTTTACGCCGACGATTCCCGATGCGACCGGTGTCCGTTCCCTGAGTGATGCGGAAATCAGACATTGCGTGCGAAATTTACAGCTGATGCGCGACTATGCAGCACAGAACGGAGCAGAATTCGTATTTGCAGCCGCGCCGAATAAAGCAAGCATCTATCCGGAAAACCTGCCGGCACGCTATCTGCATACCGGCGGCGAAAACAATCTGGATGCGCTGTCTGACGCGCTCCGGCAAAGTGACCTGACGGTATGTGACTGGCGGACTGTCCTGCGTGACGCAGCTGCATCCGGTGAACGGCAGCTTTATCACAAGCTGGATACGCACTGGAACGGCGACGGTGCCATGCTCGGGTATCAGACCCTAATGCAGACGCTTTCGCTGGATGACCGCGGCTATGCGGATGCAGAACGCACGGAAACCTGCGACTGGGAAGGCGATCTCTGGGGGATGCTCTCCCCTGCCGAACAGAACCCCGATCGGAATGCGGTCTATGCGGTTCCGCAGACCTACCGGACGATCGGCAGAATGCGCAGCATTGACGATCTTTCGATCAAAACGGCCTGTGATACCGGCGAAGGCAGTCTGCTGATGTTCCGTGACTCCTTCGGCAGAGCACTCATTCCCCTGCTTGCGGAACGGTTTGCATCGTGCTCGTTCCAGCGTGCCAATGCGGTTCCGCTCGATATGCTGGAAACTGCACCGGCGGATTATGTTGTCTACGAGCTGGTTGAGCGCAATCTGCAGCGTTTGCTGACATACGCGCCGCAGATGCCTGCTCCTGCCGCGGAGATCCCTGCAGCAGAGCCGACAGCAGATGGGGCAGAATTCCGTCTGGAATCTGAAGCGTTCGGTACATACATTCATGTTTACGGCCTGTTTGATTCCGCTTATGAAAATGCCGATGCTGTTTATCTGACGGTAAACGGCAGAACTTATGAGGCGTTCCTTGCCTGCGAACAGGATGCACTTGAACTGGAACAGCATCAGGCAAACGGGTTTTCCGCTTATCTTCCTGCAGAAACAGCTTCCGGAGCGGTTCAGGTCACTGTACAGCTCGGCGGTAAATGGGTGCAGGCCGGTGCCGCAGAAATTCAGTATTAACCACAATTCGTTTTCATCCGAAAACAACAGAACAGCGTCCGCATTCAAACCCGCGGACGCTGTTGCATTTTTATATAAAAATACCCGGAACAGCGATGCTTCCGGGTTTGGTGGAGCATACGGGATTCGAATAGGCCAAACGGATGTTTGCATCATTTTACAACTATCGAAAATCGACGCAGATACGCAGCTTTAATTTTTGCTTCTTATTGTAACTTATCGTAGTTTTTCGTGCTTTTTACCCCAATAAAGGACAAATAAAGGACAAGGTTCATGCAGCGCAGAGCCGGAAAAAAGCACTTCCGGCTCCGCAATAAAGGACAAATTCAGGGAGCAGACCTGACACTTCTACATTCTTTTTTCAGCCAAGACTGCCTATCATAGCAGTCTCAATTTTGCAGGAATGCACCTTTGTCTTTTCATCGTAATTGATACCGATGAGAATCAGGCTGCCGTTGTAATGCTTCAGTACGGCAGGATAATGCTTTTCTTTGATCTGTCCGATCGCGGCATCGTCGCACTTATTCCATTTCAGTTCGATCAGCAGTGCTGGCAGACGCTCGCCCGGATCAGGCAGATACACAATATCCGCAACACCTCTGCCGGAGGGCAGCTCCTCGATCTTCGTATAACGATCTTCGCACACGATATATGCAAACTTGACTGCATAAGGGAGCGCTTGTTCATCGTTGTAGAACATCGGCGCGTAGTTGGAGTCGCGAACCGCCTGAATTGCTGCTGCAACTGCTTCTTTATTGCCAGCCAGCGTGTCTGCAAAGAGCTGTTCCGATCTGCGGACAAGCTCAACCAGACGCTTATTTTTCGCTTTTTTCAGAATGCGGCCGAATTCAGCGTGTACCTCTTCATTCGGAATCTTCACGAGTGAGGTCTGTTCATCGTAGGACAGGTATCCCAAATGAATCAGCAGCGTCAGGAGATCATCATCAGATTTGAAAGTCTCAAAATCGTTCTCAAAGTCCTCTGTATATACTGTGACAGATTCACCGGCGATCAGTCTTGCAATCTTCTCCTGCAATTCGTCACCGCCGAGGTTGACATAAGTAATCAGCGCTTCTGCAGCCGAGGTTTTCCGCCAGTATGAACGCACGGATTTCCGGTCGAGCGCTTTCATCACCGAATATGGATTATAGATCGACTTCTCGCTGCCGAATGAGTATCCGTCATACCATTTTTTGAATTCAGCAAAATCCATGCCCTTTTCTTCGCAGAGAGCTTTGACTTCACTTTCGGTAAAGCCGGTAAACTCAGCGAATTCACCCGGTTCCAGTACGGAATACTCGTCGAAATCGGAAATCGCGGACTCTGAACCATCCTTTTTGATTGGCAGAATACCGGTCATGTAGGCTGCGGCAAAGATTTTTTCGGTCGTTCCGCTGCTCTTAAACAGCATACGCAGGAATCTCAGGTATTCTTTACTGATTTCAGGGGTTTCTCTGATCGGTGCGTCCCATTCATCTATGATAGCAAAGAATTTTTCTCCTGTTTTCTCAACAGTGTGCAGCAAGGTCTGATCGAAAGAGACTCCTTTTATCACATCCGGATAGGCAGTGAGAATTTCTGCTTCCACATTGTCTTTGATAAAATTCACAAGCTGTTCGGGCTTGACTTTTTCAAGCAGATTCGACATATCCAGGTAAATAACATGATACCGATTAATATGGTTTGCGTAACTTTCGGATTTGCTGACTGCACAGTTATCAAACAGCGGTCGTGAATCACAGGTGCTGTCGTAGTATGCGCAGAGCATTCTTGCTGCATAGGATTTGCCGAAACGCCGCGGACGGCTGACGCAAATCAGGCTGTGTTCCGTATCGACTCTTTTGTTAATCAGTGCGATCAGACCGGTTTTATCAATATAATCGGTTTTCAGAATTCTGGAAAAGCTGCTGTTTCCGGGGTTCAGATACATTCCCATTGTTCTCACCTCCATGCGTGAGTGTTACAGTCCATTTACTGTATTATACTCCATATTGAGCGAAAATGCAAGAGAGAGAAGAGGATTTCTTTTCATTTATCTGAAATAGCATGAACCAGTGCCTCGATTCGGGGCGCTGGTTTTCATAATTAAGAGGATGTCGGAAAACACGACATCCTTTGCAATGGGATTCAATCTAAAAGCTCATGATTCATTGTCAAACAGGCAGCAATCTATAAATTTTTCGGATAACCGTTTATCATCTTTCTGTATTGGACAAATACGGTTTCATGTGATATGATATGAGCATAAAAGATACAGGGAGTGAGTCTTATGAAGATCATCACGGATTCACCTGTGTTTTCAGAGCGAATGCGATGTCGGTTTCGGTCTGCATTCTGAAATCTGAAAAATAAGAAAGGTGAATATCATGAAAAACAAATTCAAAGTTATTTCTGTTCTCGCATCGCTTGCGTTGCTGACCGGCTGCGGTGCGCTGAACAATTCTTCACAGACAGCGGAAAGCAATGCGCCGCAGAACGAAACATCCGCTGTGGAGGAAAGCAAGGCAGAAACCGATAAGCCGGAAGCTGACAACGAATCGGAGGATTCCTCAGAAAGCGAAACTGCGAATACAGAAAAAGCTGCACCGGAGAAATCCGACCTTAATCTCGGCTACCTCAATTCAACGGCGCATCTGCTTGCATTTGTCGCTGCGGAGGAAGGATATTTCAAGGAAGAGGGGCTGAATGTCACGCTGACTCAATTCTCCAGTGCCGGTGAACTGATCAACGGTCTGGAATCAGGCAAACTGGATGTTGCGTTTATCGGTTCTGTTCCGACACTGACATTTCAGAGTCAGGGACATGATGTAACAATCATCGGCGGCGCGATGACAAACGGCCACGGCTATGTCATCAAGTCTGAATTTGCCGATGCAGATGAAAAGGGCGTCGAAATCCTCAAGGGCAGAAACGTTGCGTCTGTCAAGAACAGCGTGCAGGATGCCGAACTGCAAATTCTGCTGAAGGATTCCGGCATTGAAATCGGCGAAGGCGAAGATAAGGTCAATATCGTCTACTTTGACAGCCAGAAGGACGCTTATGCAGCACTTTCCAATCAGAGTATTGACGCAGCATCGGTGTATTCGCCGTATGCGTCGCTGGCAAAATCACAGGGCTACAAGGTCGTCTACTACTGCGCACACGAAAAGGCTCTGGAGAACCAGCCATGCTGCCGTCAGGTCGCGTCCACAGCGGCAGTGAAAGCAAATCCGAATACCTTTACTGCACTGGAACGTGCTTTCCTCAAGGCATATCACCTGACACAGGAAAACCATGAAAAGACGATCGCCGATGTCAAGAAGTACATCGACATTGACGAGCAATTCATCGAAACAGAAGTATACGGCGGCTACAGCGTG
>JAFWUX010000233.1 GCA_017523995.1 Oscillospiraceae bacterium
CCGCATGAGCTGTTTATAAAGCCGCAGATAGAGTGCATCCCGGAAACATCGGAAATCGGTGTTCTCTGTGTTCCGTTCATGCAGGAATTCATCGGAAAATGAGAAATTGAAATGGATGCCGGAAAACAGCATCAGCTTTTTACCGTATTTCTGCTCCAGATATTCGCGGTAACTGCGCTTTGAGGAATGGTCGCCGGTGAATGCCGCGATCGGGATCTCGTCCTCGCTGTCAAAATGCGGCGGATTGCTGTAAAGCCAGAGATGCTCGCCGTTCGCCTTGAGCGTATCCCGCACCTGTGCATCCAGCGTGCCGAGCGATTCCAGTGCTTCATCAATGCTGCTGCAAACCGGTGTGACAAGCTCGATCTGATTCTCGCAGAAATCGCGTGTAATATGCGGATCATCGCCGAACGGATGCGGCGTCTGTGCAAGACTGCCGAAGCTGTCCACGCGCAGCGTTTCACGCTCAATGCCGAATTTTCCTTCAAACGAATGACTTCTCATACGATCACCTCCCGCCGGTTCTGTTTGCATACTGATTTGCTATGCTTATATTATAGCATATATTTCCTATCACGTCAATAGGATATACAATACATCATGCGGATAACAGGTTATAGAATCAGGCTATACCACCAATGCCGCGAAGCTATCATCTCCGGCTATCACCGGTAATCATTTTTATGAATTGGACAACGCAAGCTTTTTGCGATATAATAGGCATATCTTACGGAAGGGAGCTGCTTCTCGATGAAAACGTGTTGTCGCTGTTTCTCACTTCGCAGCAACAAAATACTGATGAACCGTAGAAACAGCACTTTCATGATCTGACTGTGTACATTTGTGCGCAGCATATTTCAAGGGAAATGCATTGCTCTGCATTTCCCTTTTTATTTTTATGATAAGGAGATTATTTATGAGCAAGTATATTTTTACATCCGAATCCGTTACAGAGGGACATCCTGATAAGGTCGCAGACAAGATTTCCGATGCGATTCTTGACGCTTATCTTGCAAAAGATCCGAATGCAAGAGTTGCCGCAGAGACTGTCCTCAAAAACAATACGGTGATTCTCGCAGGTGAGATCAGTTCCTCCGCGGAAATTGATACCGAAAAGGTTGTCCGAAATGTCATCAATGAGATCGGCTTTGACGGTCACACCGCAGAAATAATCAATCTGCTTGATCGTCAGTCTCCTGATATTGCGCAGGGTGTCGATTCGGCGTTGGAAGTCCGGGAAGAAAACGGCAGCGAGATCGGTGCCGGCGATCAGGGCATTATTTTCGGCAATGCGACCGATGAAACACCGGAGCTTCTGCCGCTGCCAATCGCCCTTGCACACAGACTTGCTTTCCGCCTGACAGAGGTACGCAAAAACGGCACACTTCCGTACTTGCGTCCGGATGGCAAAACACAGGTTTCGGTTATTTATGAGGATGACAAAGCTGTCGGGATTGATACGATTCTGATCTCCACGCAGCATGATGAGCGTATTTCACAGGAACAGCTTCGCGCTGATCTCATTGAATATGTCATTAAGCCGGTGATCCCGCAGCAGTGGCAGAATGAGAATGTACGGATTCTGGTGAATCCGACCGGCAGATTCGTCATCGGCGGTCCGGTCGGTGACAGCGGTCTCACCGGCAGAAAGATCATTGTCGATACCTACGGCGGTGCCGCGCATCACGGCGGCGGCGCATTCAGCGGCAAGGATTCCACAAAGGTTGACAGAAGTGCTGCGTATGCTACAAGATGGGCAGCAAAGAATATTGTAGCAGCAGGACTTGCAGAACGCGCAGAGATTCAGCTTGCCTATGCGATCGGAGTCGCCGCGCCGGTCTCGGTTTATGTCAACACCTTCGGCACCGGCACACTTCCGGATGAGGTGATTCAGGACGCAGTTTCGCAGGTTTTCGACTTCACACCCGGCGGCATCATCCGGGAACTGAATCTCCGTCAGCCCGTATTTGCACAGACTGCCGCTTACGGTCATTTCGGCAGACCGGATACCGATTTTTCATGGGAGCGCATCGACCGCGCAGAGGAACTGAAAAATGTGCTCCGTCTTTCTGTTCATGCCTCAGCGTAAATAGCAATGAAAGCCTTGCTCTGTGTGTTTGTGAGCAAGGCTTTTCTGTCAAACAGATTGCCTTCCAGACGAATCTGTGATATACTGATGGAAAGAATCATGATGGAGGGATTTCGATGATACCGACGATTTCGCAGGAACGGCTGACACAGGTATTTCTGGAGCTGATCGCGGTCAGTTCCGAAAGTCTGGATGAACGCAAAGCGGCTGATCTGCTCACGCAAAAGCTGCATGAACTCGGTTTTTCTGTTGTTGAAGATAAAGCCGGAGAAAAGCTCGGCGGAAATGCCGGAAATCTGTACGGCTTTCTCAAAGGGACAATTCCCGGTGAACCGCTCCTGTTTTCAGCGCATATGGATACCGTAAAGCCGGGGCGGAATAAGAAACCGATTCTGCATGAAGACGGAATCTTTACGTCTGACGGAACGACGGTGCTCGGTGCGGATGATGCAGCGGGACTTGCGGAAATACTGGAAGGCATCCGCAGTGTACGGGAATCCGGTCTGCCGCACCGTGATATTGAGATACTGTTTCCGGTAGCAGAGGAGATTTACATTCAGGGAAGCGGCGTGTTCGATTTTAGCCGTATCCGAGCAAAAGAAGCATATGTACTGGATATGAGCGGCGAAGTCGGAAGTGCAGCTGTGCGTGCGCCGTCGCTGATTTCGTTTCGCGTGACTGTGAACGGCAGGGCATCTCATGCAGGATTTGCGCCGGAAAAAGGCGTTCATGCGATTGCGGCTGCGGCAGAAGCAATTGTTCACATTCCGCAGGGTCAGGCGGACGAAGAAACGACTTGCAATATCGGAACGATTACCGGCGGTACTGCGAAAAACATTGTTCCGGAGCAATGTGTCTGCATCGGTGAGGTCAGAAGCTTTTCTCATGAAAAGGCGTTGCAATGGATCGAGATCATCAACCGTGCCTTTGCGGATGCTGCGGAACGCTTCGGTGCATCGTTTGAAATGGAAACGCAAGAGGTTCTTCGTACATATCGTGTGCCGGACAATGCACCGGTTGTCAGCAGATTTCAGCGAGCCTGTGCAGCACTTGGGCTTTCCGGTACGCTGCGTTCCACATTCGGCGGAAGCGATAATCACAATTATCTGAATGCCGGCATCAGCGGAATCGTGATTTCCTGCGGAATGCAGTGCGTACATTCCACAGAGGAGAATATTTCGATTCCGGAACTGATGAACGGTGCGGCGCTTGTTGCACAGCTCATCCAAGATGAATGATTTGTTGTGAAGTGTATTTTTTTATAATGAGTTACGGGAACCAACAAAGCGCCGGTTCCCGTTTCGTTATACCCTTTTGTCGAGATCATCTTCTCCTCCGCGGTGTGAACTGCACTCTTTTTGGAATAGGGAGCCCTGATTCAGGGCGTCATCTTAATCGCATTCAGTTGGTTCTCCGTACTTGGCAAGTATCTCGTATTTCTTATTGTTTAGTTCATCATAGAGTTTATTCTTGATTTCGTTTTTCAGCTTGAAGATATCTCTGATCGGTGCATCGGTCGCTTTCATCGTCTTCGCTCGCGCCTTGACGGAATTCTGCATCGGTGTCGCAAAAGCATTGAATTCCTCCACTGCATGTGCTGATTCGCAGATCTGTACAATATTACAGCGATGCTGTCGGACGCGGCAGGAGAAATTGCGGACAAGCGCCGACAGCTCGTTTTTTTCTGATATGGATCGGTCATTTCCAGATACTTTTTGCAATCCGGATTTGTGCAGCAATCATCGTTCGGCTTGCCACAGAAATAGTCTCCGCAGACGGTGCAGGTGCAAATTGCTGATCCGGTCTGCTGCAGCATATCTTGGAACATGATTAGAAAAGCATTGCAGGGGAAAACAGAGCTGTACCATGTCTGTCCGCCGATGATTTCCGCCTGAACCGGCTGAAAAAGAGAAAACTCGTCGAGATCCGGCGTTGTACCGGCAGGGAATGCAGTCAACAGTCTGCGCAACTGTTCAAAGCCGGGCTGTACCTGATCTTTCATGTGACCGCCGACCGTTTTCAGCTTGATCCTCATGATATCCTCATTATGATACAGCGCGTATTCGTAAATCGAATCCAGTAAAAATACGCAAAAAGCGCCGTTATACCCTGCATCTTTATAGTTCTGGACTGCCTCGTGCAGTCCTTTTTCTTTTGTACCCTTGCGAATCCGTTCTTCTGCCTTGTCCGCCAGATCATTGATAACCGGCAGATTCGCCGCCAAGTGGTTGATCTGCTGTATAGCTTGCGTAAAGCTGCACTCGGTTTCGGTATCGTCTGCGAGAAAATGCACGGCGTATATGCTCAGGTCAAAGCGAAATCTCAGTTTCATCGTCGGTAATTCTCCACGTTTTTTACTCTCATTATACGTTTTCAGAGGACGTTTGTCAAGGAAAAATCCAATAATAAACTAGTTTTTATTTCTGAAATCAAATTGTTTTCTAGTTTTACACGGAAACGTGTTTGCAAAAATCGGAGGAATGCGCTACACTGGATAGTAGAGCACACAGCTCTGAAAAAATACAGTGAGCTGCCGCAACAATTCGTTCGTGCAGCGGAAAGGAGGCATCAACATGAGCAGGGACAGTCCGCAGATCGCAGTTTTGCAAACAACACAGAAAGGAGGGGTTCAATGACAGATGAAAAGACAATGCAGCAGGACATTCCGCTGAAACTGATTCACATGGACGAGATAGAGGCGACCGATACGCACTGGCTCTGGTATCCGTACATCCCATACGGCAAGATCACGATCATTCAGGGCGATCCCGGCGAAGGCAAGACAACGCTGGTGCTGCATCTTGCTGCGGAGCTGACGCGTGGTAAAATGATCAGCTCTGAGGAACAGCTGGAGCCGGTTACGGTGATCTATCAGACAGCGGAGGATGGCTTGGCAGATACGATCAAGCCACGCCTGATTGCCGCAAATGCCGATTGCTAAAAGGTTCTCGTGATTGATGAAACGGAACAATGCGTTTCGATGACAGACGGCAGACTGGAAGCCGCAATTCAGCAGACCGATGCAAAGCTCGTGATCCTTGATCCGATTCAGGCGTATCTCGGTGCAACGGTGGATATGCACCGGGCAAATGAAGTCCGACCGATCATGTCGCACCTTGCCGGTATCGCGGAGAAATACGGTTGTGCAATCGTCCTGATCGGTCACATGAACAAGTCTTCAGGGCAGAAAGCATCGTATCGCGGGCTCGGAAGCATCGACTTTGCAGCGGCTGCGCGGAGTGTTCTGATCGTGGCGCGGGACAAGGAGAATCCGCAAGTGCGTGTCATGATTCATGCAAAGAGCAGTCTTGCGCCGGAAGGCAAGCCGGTTGCGTTTGAACTGGACGCAGACAATGGGTTTCGCTTCATCGGAGAATATGACGGTGACCCGAGCGAACTGCTCTCTGGTTACGGCGGAAAGAAGAAAGGAAAACTTGCGGAACAGCTACTTCTGCATGAACTGAGAGAAGGAGCAAAATCGCAGAAAGAGATACTTGCAAGAGCGGAGGAATGCGGCATTTCCAAGCACACGATGGTTGCAGCAAAGAAGACGCTCGGCGTGCAGTCTGAGAAAAAGGCAGACGGCTGGTATTGGTCGCTGCCGGACGGCAATGATGCAAGGATGCAAGAGTGCAAAGACAACGAAAGTTTGCATCCTTGCACGCTTGAACAGGGAGGGGTATGAACATGAAGAGAACAAAAAGCGAAATCATGGCTGAAATCATCGCGCTGATCGGTCAGCTTGCAAACGATGAGGAAGAGACGACTCCGGTCGAGATGCTGACGATCAAGGAATGCACCGGCGTCATTCACGGGCTTTCTGAGCATACCGTTCGGCAGCTGATTGCGCAGGGCAAGCTGCCGAGCATCCGAACCGGTCAGGGTGTGCGCGGCAAGATTCTGGTCAACAAAGCCGACCTGCTCGCGTATTTCACGGGGGTATAACGAAATGGGACAGAGAATTCCGAGGAACGCGCTGCCGTTGTATCTGCCGCGGAACCATGTGAACAGCCTGCTGGCGACACTTGATCTCATCATTCGTGCGGATGAGAAAAACTAAATGGCAGTATCCGCGCAGAAACTCAAGGACAAGATTCTGCGGTACGGCAAGGCGTTTCAGTTGAACGGTGAAGACTGCGTGTCAGTTCTCCTTTTTCAGAACGAAATCCTCCCGCTGCTGAAAATCCTGCTGTTGATCGTATCGGTCAAGATTGATGCAGCGCGGGATTATTACCCGATCATCGAACACAAAAAGAAAGGATGAGTGCAATGCCCAAGGGAATCAAGAAGCGGACTGCCGCAACGGTGCGCGCGGAAATGGAGAAGCAGGCGGCTGCGATCAATGACACGCGTGCGGCAATCAAAAAGGCGAAAGAGGACTATGAGAACAAGGCAAGACAGATGCGCGATGATCTGAAAACGAAGGAGAAGCGGCTCGGCGAATTGCAAAAAGAATTCAAGCAGCTGATGCAGGACGAGCAGAGGAAAGCCATTTCCGCGATGATGTTCAACGGCGACCTGACACCGAGCGATATCAACGCCGCGCTCAATGCGCTTGGCACTTTGTTCTCCGGTCAGGGAGATAAAACAGCGGCAATTCAGCGGCTTCAGGATATTGCAAAGGAACAGGACAACTCCGCGATCTCGAATCTGGTCAGCGAGATCGGCAATGAAAACGGATAATCGCGGGGGTCTGGGGCAACACCAGCAGCGAAGCAGAAATAATAGCTCTCCGGATTTTGAATCCGGCCCGATTCAGTAGTGGATGCGCGAGTATCCGCTACTGACATTGGGTGAACATAGGTGCTAAAGTACCGAAACGGTAGGTCAGGTAAGAAAGAGAGGGGAAAATGACAGTAGAGAGGTTTAGTATCAGCTTTACGCTCGGAAAAGCGAGCGCGGCACACGGTGCAAATGTCAATCACAATAACCGGAAGTTCCTCGCGGACAACATTCCCAACGGCTCTTTCCCTTGCCCATTTCAGGGTGTTCAATTACATTCAGATGATGCCGTTTGCACACTTCGTCGGATGTGTCACGGAGCTTCTTCCACATACGTTCGCTGATCTTGCCCTGATTGTTCAGCGTCTGGAAAGTATAGCCGTTCAACAGGTTCGTATTATTGAATACGCAATGCAGGTGCGTGTGCTGTTTATCAACGTGGACTGTCAGCAGAAACTGGTACTGATCGTCCAGAAATTTCGTGCAGATTTCCTTGCCGACTTCAAGCGCCCTTTCAGGAGTAATCTCACCGGGCTTGAAGCTGACAATAAAGTGCTGAGCGAGGACAGAGCTTCTGCGTGATCTGATCTCGGCAAAATCCTTTGCGGCTCTGCTCGGTTTTTCGCTGCAACCGAAGGCATAGACGAGCCTGCCGTTGTCGGTCTTTTCTGGATTGGCGATGTAGGCAAGAGCGCCTTCCACATCTGCGTGTATCGGAAATATTTTTGTCGTCGCCATAGGTAGCGTTTCTCCAATCTTTTTCAGCAAATAATTCACCTGAATTTTTGCTGAATCTTTCTCTTTTCTTTGCGGGGTTGTAGGGGCAGCCAGCCCTCTGCCAAGCGGTGTATAAAAGCATTCAAATCTCAAATTTGTAATGCGGTTATACCATGCTTGCGAACTGTGAATATGCCCGTTCCGGGCATTTTTCATTTTGAGCCTTCGGCTCTAGGATTTTTCTCACTCCTGTGAGAAATTGGAGCTTTGTGACTGCACATCTGATATTGTAATATTCATCGGCGCAGTTATCGTGCCGGGAGTGCGGCAGTCTGGTGAAACTTCTCCCATATATCTATACCAAATTATGAGGCTCATCGTTAAGTATCTACACAGAAAAATTCGGAAAGGCTCTGATGTATCATTTGTGCATAACAGAGATTATTTCGGCGGCACTTAACGATAGGCTGTTTTTATTGGTAATGATATGTAGGAGCATATTACTCACGATACGACAAAGCCCTCTACTTATCTACCGTGATTTTTGAGCTTTCGGGCATGATTTTTCGGAGAATTTACAGTTTGTTCATGGTGATTCTCCCTATCGCATAGATTCAACATCGGAAAACTATTTATTATGACCATGAGCTTGTACGCTACTGAATGAAGTCCTCTGTTCCGCTGACAATCTATCTGGCACTTCCCGCAGGGAGCTTTCCCTATAAAAATAACTGCACCTTACACGGTGCAGCAGGTGGTCATAATGTCGGTATATCGTACAGAATATCTCACGCCGATTTAGGCATAACGGAGAACATTTCGATTTCGGGTAAGATAATTCTCAAAATCCTTGTCCAAAACGGAATTTTCTCGGTAGTAAGGTGAGGGAGGTTTTCATGTCATCAACATCAGAAGGCTATTTGTAAACATTTTGTGAATTTTTCGGAAAATCCTTCCCACTTTTCCAAATTTCCCGGTAGATAAGTAGAGGGGTATGATCACCTTCGGCAATTTGTGATCGTACAACTCAATAACAGATGTGAACTTTTTGTAAACAATTCAGCTTTTCTTGCCCGATTTCCCATTTTTCTTACTTGGTATATAGAGGGGGATTTATATCGTGGCACAGAGTATAGAAATGCTCGTTTGAAATCATAACGAGCAAGACTGAAAAATCATGTTCATTACCGTTGGACAATAGACAGGAGATGATGTGCAGAACTATAAAAATCTCACCACAAGGACAAAACCAAAGAGGGGCAGAAAGAGAAAGCAATCCCCTCGCTCTAAAAGCATAGAGATAGGGAAGCTAAAGGAGTAAAATTCGCTATGAATAAAAATGATACTGCCGTAGAAAGAGAGAAGGCAGGAAAAATGTTTGAGCTGAACGAGAAGTACAAGGATTTCCCTGAGAGAGTTTCCGAATATGAGATTGACGGGAAGAAGTACATCGTTCATAGCCGTTTCGTCGGAGAGAAATATATCGACGAAGTGATTAGCAGGCTCGCTTTTGAGAGAGCTGTAAAAGAAACATTGGCGTAATTTGTCGGCAAGGCATTGACTATACCGACATTTTGCGCTATACTGTATTAAACGACTTATTGCCGTTTAATACAAAACAAACACCCGGAAAACAGGCGTTTGAAAAAATGTCGGTATGGTACTGCTTTGATTTGAAAGGAGTTATAATGGCAAAGCAGACCATTTACAATGCAGGAATTTACGTCCGCCTCTCGCAGGAGGATATGAGAGCCGGCGAATCCCTGTCAATAGAAAACCAGAAACTTATCC